>JAZFVR010000027.1:0-2535 GCA_036447835.1 Alphaproteobacteria bacterium
ACCCATACGAAAGCGGGCTCGAGCGCAACGCGGCGAACTACGTGCCGCTCACGCCGCTGAGCTTCCTCGCCCGCGCGGCACACGTCTACCCCAAGCGCACCGCCTGCATCCACGGCGAGCGGCGCACCACTTACGCCGAGCTCTACGGGCGCGCGCGCCGGCTCGCCTCGGCGCTGCGGATGCGCGGCATCGGCGTCGGCGACACGGTGGCGGTGATGGCGCCCAACGTGCCGGCGCTGCTCGAGGCGCACTACGGCGTGCCGATGGCGGGCGCGGTGCTCAACGCGCTCAATTTCCGCCTCGACGCGGCGACGATCGCCTTCATCCTCGAGCACGGCGAGGCCAGGGTGCTGCTTGTCGACCGCGAGTTCGCGCCGACCGTGAAGCAGGCACTCGGCCAAGCGAAGACGTCGCCCATCGTCGTCGACATCGACGATCCGCTCTACGACGGCGCCGGCGAGCGCCTGGGCGAGATCGAGTACGAGGAATTCCTCGCCGGCGGCGATCCCGACTTCGCCTGGTCCGGCCCGGCCGACGAGTGGCAGGCGATCTCGCTCAACTACACCTCGGGCACCACGGGCAGCCCCAAGGGCGTCGTCTATCACCACCGCGGCGCCTATCTCAACGCCATCGGCAACATCCTCGCCTGGGGCATGGGAGACGCGCCGGTCTACCTGTGGACGCTGCCGATGTTCCACTGCAACGGCTGGTGCTTTACCTGGGCGGTGTCGGCGGTGGCGGGCGCCCACGTGTGTCTGCGCAAGGTAGAGGCCGGCGCCGTTTTCGAGGCCATCGAGCGCCACGGGGTGACGCATTTCTGCGGTGCGCCGGTGGTGCTCAACATGCTGATCAACGCCCCCGAGGAGGACAAGCGCAGCTTGGGGCGGCGGATCGAGGCGGCGACCGGCGGCGCCGCCCCACCCGCCGCGGTGATCGCCAGGATGGAGGCCATGGGCTTCCGCGTCACCCATCTCTACGGGCTCACCGAGAGCTACGGGCCATCGACCCTATGCGCCTGGCAGGAGGCGTGGGACGGCTTGTCGCAGGACGGTCAGGCGGCCATGGCCGCGCGCCAGGGCGTCGGCTATCCGACGCTTGAGCAGCAGATGGTGGCCGATCCCGAAACGCTCGCGCCCCGCCCCGCCGACGGCGAGACCATCGGCGAGCTGATGCTACGCAGTAATACGCTCATGAAGGGCTATCTCAAGAACCCCGAGGCGACCGCCGAGGCGTTCGCCGGCGGCTGGTTCCACACCGGCGACCTCGGCGTCATGCACGAAGACGGCTACGTCGAGATCAAGGACCGCTCGAAGGACATCATCATCTCGGGCGGCGAGACGATCTCGACGATCGAGATCGAAGGCGCACTGTACAGGCACCCGGCGGTGCTAGAGGCGGCGGTGGTGGCGCGGCCCGACGATCACTGGGGCGAGACGCCGTGCGCCTTCGTCGACCTCAAGAACGACGCCGATACGGTGGACGAGGCCGACATCATCGCCTTCTGCCGCGATCATCTGGCGCACTACAAGGCGCCAAAGACCGTGGTCTTCGGCCCCCTGCCGAAGACTTCGACCGGCAAAATCCAGAAGTACGTGCTGCGCGAACGCGCACGGGCGCTTTAGGAGCCTGTCCGAGGTGAGCGCTCCCTTCTTCCTCGACGGCAACGTCGCCGTCGTCACCGGCGCCTCGAGCGGCCTCGGCCGCCACTTCGCGCTGACGCTGGCACGCGCCGGGGCCAAGGTGGCGGTGGCGGCGCGCCGCCTCGATCGCCTACGCGAGCTGGTGCGCGAGATCGAGGCCTTCGACGGCCGCGCCCTCGCCGTCGTCCTCGACGTGACCGAGGCCGCGAGCGTGCGTGAGGCGATCTCGGCGGCCGAAACCGAGCTCGGGGCGATCACGATCCTGGTCAACAACGCCGGCGTCGTCGTCGTCAAGCCGGCGCTCGACCTCGACGAGGCCGAATGGGACCGCGTCGTCGACACCGACCTCAAGGGCGCCTGGCTCGTCGCCCAGGAGGTGGCGCGGCACATGACGCGCCTCGGCCACGGCGGCTCGATCATCAACGTCGCCTCGATCCTCGGCGAGCGGCCCGCCAAGGAGCTGGCGGCGTACGCCGCCGCCAAGGCCGGGCTGATCCAGCTGACGCGTGTGCTGGCGCTCGAACTGGCGCGCCACGACATCCGCGTCAACGCCATCGCCCCGGGCTACATCGAGACCGACATGAACCGCGCGTTCCTCACCGGGCCCGGCGGCGAGCGGCTGCTCAAACGCATTCCCCAGCGCCGATTCGGCAAGCCGGCCGACCTCGACGGGGTCCTGCTGCTGCTCGCCTCCGACGCCTCGCGCTACATGACTGGCAGCCTGATTACCGTCGACGGCGGTCATACTCTCGAGTAGGACATCGTTCCATATCAATAGGATAAGGTCGCGGCGGCGCGCGGCGCGGGCAACCGCGCGGCGCCCGTGCTCAGCGCCGAACGATCAGATCTTGCGCGCGCCGGTCAGCTAATACGAGGCATCGGCGCAGGCCAGCGC
>JAZFVR010000028.1:0-7220 GCA_036447835.1 Alphaproteobacteria bacterium
GAAGGCATCTTGATCAGAACCCTGAGCCAAACCGACAAAGCCATGACGGTTCTCCTCTATGTGAACTTCTTCGGTATTTTTTTGATCCTGCCGCCGGCGATACTGACGTGGGGATCGACTGAACTAGCCACGAATTTACAGTTTTTACTGCTTGGGCCGATTGCTATTACGGCACAGTATTTTATCATTCGAGCATATCGGATCGCTGATATCTCAGTAGTCGGTCCAATCGACTATACTTGGCTCGTTTTCGCGGCAATCATCGGATACGTTTTTTTCAATGAAATCCCGACCGTGGGGGTCGTCCTCGGCGCGCTCTTGATTACGATCGGCGGTGTTTTGCTAGCGGCGTTGAAGCCATCACCCACAACAGACGGTCCGCCTAAGATATCTGTACTGAGCATTCGCGGACCTTGCAAAGGCCAGCCTGGAGCATCCAGCGAAGAGTGATGGAGAATCCGTAAGGTAAGCATGGGGGCCGGAGCGGCGGCCCCTAGCCGAACGGTTTGAACTGCTTGCCGAGCGTGAGGCCCTGACCCTGGTAGGTCGAGCCGATGTCCTGGCCGTAGATGCGCTCGGGCGCCTCGATCAGACGCTCGTACCTGAGCCAGCCGATGATCTGCTCGTGCTCGAGCATGAACGGCACCTCGTGCGAGCGCACCTCGAGCACCGCCTTGCTCGCGTCCTCGGGCCTGCCGTAGCCGAAGCCGGGATCGAAGAAGCCGGCGTAGTGAACGCGGAACTCGCCGACCTTGGTGTCGTAGGCGACCATCTCGGCGGCGTGGGTCGGCGGCACGGTCACCGCCTCCTTGGTCGCCAGGATATAGAAGTCGTGGGGATCGAGGATGATACCCTCGCCGGGCCGCGAATGGATCGGCTCCCAGTACCCGGCCGGGTCGTAGGCGCCGCGCGCATCGACGTCGATCACGTCGGTGTGCCTCTTGGCGCGGAAGCCGACGAGGCCCGTCTCGGGGTCGCCTTCGAGGTCGATCGTCAATCCGACCCGCTTCTCGCGGATCGTTTCCGTGCCCGGCTCGGCGTCGATGAGCGGCACTTCCTCGTGCAGTCTCTGGAGCGTCTCCTTCCCGAACACCGGGGAGCCGCGCCGCAGCCTGATCTGGTTGAGCCGCGACCCCTTGCGCACGGCGATGCTGAAGGTGCGCGGGGCGATCTCGACGAACAGCGGGCCGTGGTAATTGCGCTCGACGAGATCGAAGGTGGTGGCGCGGTCGGTGATCAGCCGGGTGAAGACGTCGAGGCGTCCGGTCGAGCTCTTGGGATTGGCGAAGCCGGCGAGGTCGCCGTTGAGCCGTATGCTCTCGAGCAACGGAACGATGTAGACGCATCCCCTCTCCAGCACCGCGCCGTTCGAAATGTCGATCTCGTGCATTCCGAACTTCTCGACCTTGTCCATCATCGTCGCGCCGGCGCCGGGCATGAAGCTCGCGCGCACGCGGTAGGCGACGTTGCCGAGGCGCAGGTCGAGGCTCGCCGGCTGAATCTGGTCGGGCTGAATTTCCTCGACGCTTTCGATCCGGTGGTTCTGGATCAACCCGCGGATCGCCTGCGAGGGGAGCACGCCGGTCGTGTGCGGCGCGGCGCCCACCATGACGCCCGATCCGGCGGAAGATATCGGCGGTTGAATTGCGCCCCTGATCATTCGGTCTTCGCTCCCGTCGCCTGCCGTGGAAGGGTACCAAAGCCTCACCGAGTGGCATAATTCTTAGTTGCCCCCGCGCCGGTCACAGCAACGTTGTCGCCGACGGCGTCAAATCATCTCGGCATCACAATGATTTGGCACCTTGCGCCCGCTTTCCACAGGGCAGGGCGAAAGTTATTCACAAGCGCCTATTCGGCCGCCGGGCGGAAGCGCAGCTGGCGCAGGCAACGGTCGATCCACTGGGCGGTCAGCTTCTCCTGCACCGAGTTCTGCCTGAGCCGCGCAGCGAGGCCCGCGAAATCGACGCAGTCGAGCCGCTGGTCCTGGTTGAAGCACGAGAACACCACGGTCTCCTGCCCGGTCTCGGGGCACCGGTGCGGCTGCAGGCACTGGGCGCAGATTTCCTTCATCATGCATTGCATGGGCGAATTGATGCTGCCGATCGCCACGTGGTCGGGCTTGAGGTGGGGCGCCAGCGCGCCGTGACGCACCGCCGCCACCGCCGCCATCATCTTATCGGAGCCGATGGTGAGGATGCGGTCGACCTCGCCGAGGTCGATCGGCCTGGCGCCCAACGCGCCGTCCTGGTAGGCGACCATGGCTTCGACGATGGTGCCGACGAAAGCGAGATCGCCGGGGCGCGACGGCGCGAACCCGGGCGCCTCGTCGCAGGCCCAGACGACGACGTCGGCGGCGGCCTCGATGTCGGCCACCCGGTAGCGGTCCTCGAGCCTCTTGTAGCCGGCGAAGTAGAGCACCTTGCTGCCGGCGGCCCGATGGGCGCGGCCGATCGAGAACAGCACCGCGTTGCCGAGGCCGCCGCCGGCGAGCAGCACGGTCTCGCCGCCGGCGATCTCGGTCGGCGTGCCCGTCGGCCCCATCACCACCACCGGCTCGCCCGGCCTGAGCAGCGCGCAGAGGTCCGACGAGCCGCCCATCTCGAGCACGATGAGGCCGAGCAGTCCCTCGTCGGCGTCGACCCAGGCGCCGGTCATGGCGAGCCCCTCCATCGCCAGCGTCGTGCCGTCGACGCGGGGCGCGAGCGTTTCGTAATTATGCAGGCGATAGAACTGGCCGGGGCGGAAGGCGCGCGCGGCCGAGGGCGCACGCACGACGACTTCGACGATCGTCGGCGTCAACCGTTTGACATTGCGCACGTGCGCGCGCAAGCGGTCGTTGAGGCCGGCGATGAAGGCGTCGGTCGCGTCGTCGCTCGCCGGCGCACGGCCGGCCAGCAGCGTCGAGATCACCGGATAGCCCTGCTTGGCGCTCGCCATCGCCTTGACCACGTTGCCGGCGTACGACGGATGCACGTCGCCGAAGAAGCTGACCGCGCGGCCGTCGTCGCGCACCGAGGTGAGCACCCGCACCGCATCGGGCTTGGCGATGCGCTCGGGCGCCACCGGCTCGCCGTCGGCGTCGACCGCCTGGAAGTAGCGGCCGTCGAGGGTGAAGTGCGCCGGGTCCTCGCGCCCCAGCACGGTGTTGGGCTGGGTGCCGGCGGCAATGAGGACGCTGCGCGCGGGCAGCATCTCGACGGTATCGAGGGTGAGCCAGCCGTCGCCGTTGCGCACGTGCTGCATGCGGTTGAGCCTGAGCGCGCGGGCATGACCGTGAGCGTCGACGTCGATGCCGAGCGGCGACAGGCATTCGGCGAAGCGCACGCCCTCCTCGAGCGCCTTGGCGACCTCCTCGTGGTTGAGCGTATAGCTCGGCGAATCGATCAGGCGCTTGCGGTAGGCGATGGTGACGCCGCCCCAGTCTTCGAGCAGCTCGCGGATGTGTGGCACACGGCCCGCCGCCGCCGCCGCGTGGCGCTCGGCGCGTATGGCGCGGGCGTGGGCGATGAACTCGTCGGCGATCTCCGCCTCCTCGTCGTCCCAGGCGGCGCGCACCGCCGGCTCGCCGCGCTCGGCAACGAGGGTTTCGTACCGCGCCAGGAACTTCTCGACCTGCAGCGGGTAGTAGGCGAGCGACTCGGTCGCCGTGTCGATCGCCGTGAGGCCGCCGCCGATCACCACCACGGGCAGGCGGATCTGCAGGTTGGCGACCGAATCGGTCTTGGCCGCGCCGGTGAGCTGGAGAGCCATGAGGAAGTCCGACGCCGCGCGCACGCCGCGCGCCAGCGCACCGGGGATCGGGATCACCGTCGGCCGCCCGGCGCCCACGGCCAGCGCCACGTGGTCGAAGCCGGCGGCGAACGCATCGTCGAGGGTGAGCGTGCCGCCGAAGCGTACGCCGCCGAACATGGCGAAGGCGCGGCGGCGCTCGAGCAGCAGGCGGACGAGCTTGAGGAAGTTCTTGTTCCAGCGCACGGTGATGCCGTACTCGGCGACGCCGCCGAAGCCGGCCATGACGCGCTCGTCGAGCGATTCGTAGAGCGCGTCCACGTCGCGCACCGGCTCGAACGGCACCCGGTTCCCTTCGGCGTCGACGCCCGAGACCTCCGGCGGCAACGGCTCGATCTTGAGGCCGTCGATGGCGACCACCGCATGGCCGTCGTTGATGAGATGGTGCGCGAGCGTGAAGCCCGCCGGTCCGAGGCCGACGACGAGCACCTTGCGCCCGCTCTCGGGCCTCGGCAGCGGCCGCGCGAAGTCGAGCGCGTTCCAGCGCGTCAGCAGGCCGTAGATCTCGAACCCCCACGGCAGCGCGAGCACGTCCTTGAGCACGCGCGTCTCGAGCGCGGGGATGTCGACCGGGTCCTGCTTCTGGTAGATGCACGACTTCATGCAGTCGTTGCAGATGCGATGCCCGGTCGCCGCGAGCAGCGGGTTGTCGACCGCGGCGATGGCGAGCGCGCCGATGCCGTGCCCCTCGGCCTTGACCAGGTTCATCTCGGAGATCTTCTCTTCGAGCGGACAGCCGACGAGCGGCACGCCGAACGGGCTTTTGCGGAAGGCGCCGTCGCGGTCGCGCAAGCCCGTGGCACAGGAGTCCTTGCCCTGGTTGTGACAGAAGATGCAGTAGTTGGCGTGATCGAGCGCGCCGGTGAGGTCGCAGCCGGCGTCGGTGAGCGCGAAGCCCTCGCGCCGGCGCAGGTGCCCGTCGGGCAGGCGCAAAGTCGCCGTGCCGTGGTGCGCGACGCTCTCGACCGGGATCAGACGCTCGGGCTCGGGTTTGCCCGGAACCTTGAACAGCACGCCGTCCTCGAAGCGCGCACGGCCCTCGGCGCTCAGCGTCGCCCAGGCGGCGAAGCGCAGCGCGAGGTCGAGGGCGTCCGCGTGCGCCGCCTCGTCTTCGAGCCACGCCACCACCTTGCGCGCCAAGGCGAGCTCGGTGACGGGTTCGCCGAGCTGCGCCTCGAGCGCCTTTTCGAGCGCCGGGCTGTCGAGCGCCGCGGCCTCCTCCGCCGTGAACGCCTTCACCGCGCGGCGCTGCACGAACAACCGCTTGCACCTGTAGAGCGGCGCCAGCGCGTGGTGCGCTCCCGCGAGGCGCGCGACCGCGTCCTCGATGCCGAAGAGGCGCGCGACGAAGGCCTCGACGGGGGTCGCGAGATCGACGACGAGGCGCGAGGTCTCCTTGGCGTCGAGCGAGGCGGGCGCGGCGCGCGCGGTGTCGAGGCGCGCGGCGAGGTCGGCGTCGGCAGCCGCGAGGTCGTCCACGAAAAGCGCGTCGATGCGCGCCAGCCCGTCGCGTTCGTAGAGGTCGGCGAATTCGAGGCCGTATGCGAGTTCGAGATCGCTCATTTGCGGCCCCTCGTGTGCCCGTTCCGGGTGATATAGCTCGCTCGCCACGGGCCGGCAAGATCATTTGTGTACAAACAAACATGGCGGCAGATCGGCGCCGGGTTATTCCATCATCGCTATCCCGGTCGCGGGCGATCCGGGTTAACGTGGCAAGCCCTTCTTGCGAACGGAAACGGAAAGGCCGCGAGATGCTCCCCCGCCGACGCTTTCACCCCGACGATCACCTCTCGATCGGAATTCCCTTGAAACACAGCCACGGGCTCGCCTGCGGCGAGATGATCTTCATCGGCGGGCAGGCGGACATCGACTTCGAAGCCAAAGTCACCAAGCCGGACGACCGCACGGCCCAGACCCGCATCGCCATGGAGGGGGTGCTGCGCGTGCTCGACGGCCTCGAGGCGGACGCCGGAGACCTGGTGAAGCTCACCGCGTTCTACGTAACGGGCGAGGATTCGGACGAGGACGCGATCCTGAACGAGATCGCGGCTTATCTGGGCGACGGACGCATACCCGGCCCCGCGGTCACCCTGGTTCCCATCGAAACCAACTGCTTCGGCGGGCTGTCCATCGAAATCGAGGGCATCGCCATGCGCGGCCAGAACGGCGAACGGCTGGCACGCACCGCCGCCTGGATTGCCGACGGCGCCATGCTGCCGCCGGCCTTCAGCCAGGCGGTGCGCTGTGGCGAGATGATCTTCACCAGCGGGCAATCGGCGGAGAGCGAAACCGGTGATACCCCGAACCCAGGGAACCTCGTCGCCCAGAGCCGTACCGTGCTCGGCAAGCTCGACCGACTGCTGCGCGCGCTCGGCGCCGATCTTCGTGACGCGGTAAAGGCCAACGTCTTCAACGTCGAGCCGGGCCGCAAGGAGAACTGGAAGGAAGCGGCGCTGGTACGTGCGATGCACTACCGCGAGCCCGGACCCGCGGCGACGGGTATCCCGCTCCCCCGTCTGGGTCGGGAAAACGTGATGGTGCGCAAGGACGTGATCGCCATGCGCGGCACGGACGGCCGACGCCTGCATCGCGAACCCGTCTGGCCGACGGGACATTGGGACTGGCCGGTGCATCTGCCCTACCGTCACGGTTTGCGCGTCGGCGATCTGGTGTTCATCGGCGGGCAGGTATCGCTGGCGCCCGACAGCGCGGTCATCGATCCTGGCGACATCGAGGCCCAGACCCACACGGCGATGAAAAACATCCAGCGTGTACTCGCCGAATTCGGGCTCGATTTCGAACACCTGGTCAAGATCAACACCTTCTACGTCGGGACAGAAGGCGAGAAGGACCTTTTGAGGAACGCCGCCATCCGCGCGGGCTACTACCGCGATCCCGGCCCGGCATCGACGGGAATCCCGTTTCCCTACCTCGCCTACGAGGATATGTTGATCGAGATCGACGCCGTCGCCATGATCTGACCATCGTATACGGACGATCATGGGAGTCCCGCACCCAGGGCCGCATGAACGATCCGCGCCACCCGTGTTCCAGGAGCGCAAGGCCATGAGAATCGTTGCGCTTTTCGTGTTTATTCTGGCCCTTGCCGCGCCTGTCGGCGTCGACACGGTGGCGACGGGCACGATGACGGCGGCGCGCGCCGGCCAGGCCCTCTTCAGCGCGCTCGAGAAGGCGCTGATCAAGGAGTTCTTTCACAAGCAGGCATCATTGGCGGGCGATGCGGGCACCGGCAAGAAGGGCAAGAAAGGCAAGAAGGACAAGGCGAAGGGCGGCGATGTGCCGTCGGGCCTCGCCATGCAGCTCGAGCGCAACGGCACGCTGCCGCCGGGCCTCGCCAAGAAGGCGCTGCCGCCCGGCCTCGCCGGCGCGCTGCCGCCGCCGCCCCCGGGCCAGCAACGCCTCATCGTCGA
>JAZFVR010000029.1:0-4386 GCA_036447835.1 Alphaproteobacteria bacterium
GCGAGGCCGGTCGGCCAGTAGCGCCCGAGATCGTCGAGCGGCACGTCGCGCAACGTCGCGCCACCAAGAATCATCGGCTGGTCGTCGAAACCCTCGATGAGCGCCTCGCCGGTGACAGTGGGCCCACCGAGATCGACGAAGGCGTCGTCGAGTCGCAGGCGGCGGGCACCGACCAGGAAAACGCCCTTGGCGCGAGCGACGGCGACATCGAATTCGCCCTCGAACCAGTCGAGAAGTGCCACCCTCCCCGCACCGGCGTTGAGGTCGAAGACGACCTGCGACACCGCGCCGTCGGCACCGAGCGCAACGTCGATAGTGCCGCTCACCGGAACCTGCACCGCGGAGAGGCGTTCGAGGCCGGGCACGCTTTGGCCCAGCCATTGAGGCTGGACGTCGGCGAACTCGAGATGGGCGGAGAGCGCGCCGTCGGCGCGGGCGTAGCGTCCGCGCGCGGTGATGGCAGCGGAGTTTCCGGCGATGTCGACGTCGAGCGTCGCGACCGCGGCGACGCCTTCGGCGTCACGGACGAGGATGACCGTCGCATGGGGCGCATGCCACGACATTCCCAGGCGTCTGTCGTCGACCACGAGATCGGCGTCGACGATGCTGACACGCGCGAGATAGCCCATGGCACGGGAGGGGTCCGGCGGCGCTAATAGGTCGGCGAGCAGCAGGTCGGCGGGGCTGCCCGCCGCCACAGCCTCGGCGCCGAGGCCGAGCTCGATACTGCCGTCGGGGCCGCGCACGACACGCACCTTGGGCTCGATGATCTCGAGGCTACTCGGCGCGATCATGCCGCGCAGCAGCGCCGGAAGGCTGAGCCCGAGCGAGACCTCGGGCGCGACCGCCGCCAGCGCCCCGTCGGCGCCCACCGCACGCACGTCGAGAAGCCGGATATCGAGGGTGCGCTCCCAGCCGGTCCAGGTGAGGATGGTGTCGCTGAACTCGACGCGGTAGGGCGCATCGCTCTCGCGCAAGGCGTCCTCGATGTAGGGGCTGAGGAAGGTCAGCGTCACCGGCCCGCTGGCGAGGCGCCAGGCGGCGGCGGCGAAAACGATGGCGGCGGCGGCGATGGCGGCCGCCACGACATGCAGGACAAAGTGGCCGGCTGGGCGGATCACCCCGAAACCCCATCCTCTCGGCTTCTTGACCGGCCCCGGCGGTTCGCGCACTGTGCGCCGAATCCCGGCGGCGCCGTATGACTGACCTCTCCTTCTTAGCAGAAATCGGCACCTTACCTGAAGCCTGCGATCGCGAACGCCTGGCCAACGCCATGCAGCGCTGGCAGGCGGCCACGGCAGGCGAGGACGCCTCCGCCGCCGCGCTCGCGGCCGAGCCGGCGGGTCGAGGGCTGCTCGAAGCGCTCTTCGGCAACAGCCCCTTCCTCACCCACTGCGTGCTGCAGGATGTGGGCTTCTTCCGCCGGCTCCTGGCCGAAGGGCCCGACCCCTGCCTCGACGCCGCGGTCGCCGAGGTCGTGGCCGCCGCGACCGACGACCTGAACGGTCTGATGCGGCGGCTGCGCGTCGCCCGGCGCCGGATGGCACTCGCGGTGGCCGTCGCCGACATCGCCGGCGCCTGGCCGCTCGACCGTGTCACCGGGGCGCTCACCCGCTTCGCCGAAGCGGCGCTCGGCGCGGCGCTCGCCCACCTCCTGCGTGCCGCCGCCGCGGCCGGCGAGCTCGATCTCGCCGACGCCGACGACCCCCAGGCCGGCTGCGGCGTCACCGTCCTCGGCCTCGGCAAGCTGGGGGCGGGCGAGCTCAACTACTCGAGCGACATCGACCTGATGGTGCTCTACGACCCGGCGCGCATCGGCTACAGCGGCCGCGCCGCGCCGCAGGCATTCTTCGTGCGGCTCACGCGCAACCTCGTGCGCATCCTCCAGGAACGCACCTCCGACGGCTACGTCTTCCGCGCCGACCTGAGGCTCAGGCCCGATCCGGGAGCGACGCCGCCGGCCATATCGGTCGAGGCCGCCGAGACCTATTACGAGAGCCTGGGCCAGAACTGGGAGCGGGCGGCGATGATCAAGGCCCGTCCGGTGGCCGGCGATCGCGCCGTCGGCGACGCCTTCGTCGCGGCGCTGGTGCCGTTCATCTGGCGCAAGCACCTAGACTTCGCGGCCATCGAGGACATCCACTCGATCAAGCGCCAGATCCACGCCTACCACGGCGGCGGTTCGATCGCGGTCCATGGCCACAACATCAAGCTCGGCCGCGGCGGCATCCGCGAGATCGAGTTCTTCACCCAGACCCAGCAGCTGATCTGGGGCGGGCGCGAGCCGAGCCTGCGCCGGCGCGCCACCTGCGAGGCTTTGCGCGCCCTCGCCGCCGTCGGGCGCATCGAGGACACGGTCGCCGACGAGATGATCGCGGCGTACGGCTTCCTGCGCCGGGTCGAGCACCGGCTGCAGATGATCGACGACGCGCAGACGCATACGCTGCCCAAGGACGCGGGCGCGCTCGAGGCGCTCGCGGTGTTCCTCGGCTACGACGACGGCGCCGCGTTCTCGGCCGCGCTCACCGAGCGGCTCGCCCTGGTCGAGCGCCACTATGGCAAGCTGTTCGAGGAGGCGCCGCCGCTCGCACCGGCGGGTAACCTGGTGTTCACCGGCACCGAGGACGACCCCGACACGCTCGCCACTCTCGAAGAGCTGGGCTACGCCGACGGCAAGGCGGTGGGCGCCGTGGTGCGCGGCTGGCACCACGGCCGCGTGCGCGCGACGCGCAGCACCCGCGCACGCCAGATCCTCACCGAGCTCATGCCGACACTGTTGCGCGCATTCGCCGCCACCGCCAACCCGGACGCCGCGCTGCTGCGCTTCAACGAGTTCCTGGCGCGCCTGCCGGCGGGCGTGCAGCTGTTCTCGCTGTTCTACGCCAACCCGGGCCTGCTCGATCTGGTCGCCGAGATCATGGGCTCGGCGCCACGGCTCGCCGAGCGCCTGAGCCACAACGCCGGGCTCCTCGACGGCGTGCTGAGCATCGACTTCTACGACCCCCTGCCCGGCGCCGACGCGCTCACCGCCGACCTCGAGCGCGCGCTCGCGGCGGCGCGCGACTACGAGGACGTGCTCGACATCAGCCGCCGCTGGGCCCACGACCGCGAGTTCCGCATCGGCGTGCAGATGCTGCGCGGCCGTATCGAGGCCGACCGCGCCGGCGCCACGCTCGCCGACATCGCCGACGCCGTCTTGCGCGCGCTGGCGCCGCGGGTCGAAGCGGCGTTCGCCGCGACGCACGGCCGCGTCCCCGGCGGCGGGCTCGTCATCGTCGGCATGGGCAACCTCGGCGGCCGCCAGATGACGGTGACCTCCGATCTCGACCTCACCTTCGTCTATTCGGGCCCGGCCGGCGGCCAGACCTCCGACGGCCCCAAGGCGCTGCCGGCGAGCCAGTACTTCGCGCGCCGCAGCCAGCGCCTGATCAACGCCCTGACCGCGCTGACCGCCGAGGGCCGTCTCTACGAGATCGACATGCGCCTGAGACCCTCGGGCAAGAAGGGCCCGCTCGCCTCGGAAATCGAGAGCTTCGCCCGCTATCACGCCGAGCACGCCTGGACCTGGGAACACATGGCGCTGATGCGCGCCCGCGTCATCGCCGGGCCCGACGACCTCGCCCGGCGGGTGGAAGGCGTCATCCGCGACGCGCTCACCCGGCCGCGCGACGCCGCCGCGCTCGTCGTCGACGTCGCCGCGATGCGGCGGCGGGTGGAGGCCGAGCACCACAGCGACAATCCGTGGCGGACCAAGCATGTACGCGGCGGGCTGGTCGATCTCGAGTTCATCGCCGAATACCTGCAGCTGCGTCACGCCGCCGAACGCCCCGAGGTGCTGTCGCCGACGACGATCGACGCCTTCGCGCGCCTCGGCGACGCCGGACTGCTGTCGCAGAAGGACGCCGGGACGCTCGTCGAGGCGACGCGGCTGATGCGCCGGGTGCGCGGCATGCTGCGCCTCACCATCGGCGGAGACCGCGTCGAGGAGCAGGCGCCCGAGGGCCTGCGCACGGCGCTCGCAATGAGCGCCGGGGCGCGCGACTTCGACGATCTGCGGAACAGGCTTCTGGCGGCGCAGGCCGGGGTGCGCGCGCTCTACGCCCGCATCATCGACGATGCGGCGGCGCAGAGCCAATGAGCGACTCGCTCGCCTCGCGCGCCGTCGCCGTGCTCATGGCCGCCGAGCCCGTCGACAAGGTCGCCTTGAGTGGTGCCACGGCGCAAGCTTGGCGCGCAGGCGGGCTCGGGATCGGCCATGCCGACCCGCCGCGGCGGCCGGCGCGGCCCGCACGCCCCGAGCTCAAGGCCCCGCGCGAGATGCCCAAGCGGCGCGCGGCACGGACGCGCGCGGCGCGCATCGCGCTCGTGCACGCGCTCGCCCACATC
>JAZFVR010000030.1:0-2514 GCA_036447835.1 Alphaproteobacteria bacterium
ACGACCACGACGACTTCGAGAGCTTCACCGTGGCGCTCGGCGCGATCGCCGACCCCGAGGCGCTGCACCGGCGCCTGCTCGCCGCGATCGAGGCGCACGCGATCCTGCGCGTCAAGGGCTTCCTCGATGTCCCCGGCAAGGAGATGCGCCACGTGGTACAGGCGGTGGGGGCGCGCATCGAGCGCTACTACGACCGCCCGTGGCGCACCGGCGAGGCGCGGCTGAGCCGCCTCGTCGTGATCGGCGAGAAGGGCCTCGATCGCGCCGCGGTCGTCGCGGCGCTGGGAGGCTGAGGCGATGCACCTGCTCGCCGCACGACCCGGCGCCATCGACGACGGCGGCGAAGCCGTCGATCTCGGCCAGACGCCGGGCGACATCGTCGTGCTCTCGGCCGCCGATTCTGAGCTCGCCTGCCTCGCCCAGGCCCAGGAAAGGGCACAGACACGCGCAGGCAGAGGCGCGCCGACGCTTCGCCTCGCCAACCTCATGCACCTTTCGCATCCTCTTTCGGTCGACACCTATATAGACGCCGTCGTCGCCCACGCGCGGCTCGTCGTCGTGCGGCTCCTCGGCGGCGTCGGCTACTGGCCCTACGGCGTCGAGCAGGTCGTCGCCGCGTGTCGGGCGCGCGGCATCGCGCTGGCGCTCGTTCCCGGCGACGACCAGCCCGACGCCGAGCTCGCGGGGCTCGGCACGCTGCCGCACGACGCGGCGCACCGGCTATGGCAGTACTGCGTCCACGGCGGCATCGACAACGCCCTCGACTTCCTGCGTTACGCCGCGTCCCTCATCGGCCGCGAGGGCGACTGGCGCGAGCCGGCGCCGCTGCTGCGCGCAGGGCTCTATTGGCCCGGCGTCGCCCGGCCCGACCTCGACGAGGTGCGCGCGTATTGGCGCGGAGACCTCGGCGTCGCGCCGATCGTCTTCTACCGCGCGCTGGTGCAGGCGGCGAACACGGCGCCGGTCGACGCGCTGATCGATGCGCTCGCGCGCGAAGGGCTCAACGCCTTGCCCATCTATGTCGCCAGCCTCAAGGACCCGGTGTCGGCGGCAACCATGAGCGAACTGCTCGACGCGGCGCCGCCGGCGGTGATCCTCAACGCCACCGGCTTCGCGGTCGCCACGCCGGGCGCGCCCGCGGCGGCGACGCCGTTCGACGGCGCCGACTGCCCGGTGCTCCAGGTGGTGTTCTCGGGCGGCAACGAGGCGGCGTGGCGCACCGGGACGCGGGGGCTTTCCGCGCGCGACATCGCCATGAACGTGGCGCTGCCCGAGGTCGACGGCCGCATCCTCAGCCGCGCGGTCTCGTTCAAGGCGGCGGCGCGCCGCGATGCCGCGACCGAGACCGACATCGTCGCCTACGAGCCGGTCGCCGACCGCATCGCTTTCGTCGCCGCGCTCGCTGCGGGCTGGGCGCGGCTGCGCACGACCGCGCCTGCGACGCGCCGCATCGCGCTGGTGCTCGCCAACTACCCCAACCGGGACGGGCGCATCGGTAACGGCGTCGGCCTAGACACCCCGGCGAGCACGCTGAACATCCTGCGCGCGCTCGAGGGCGCGGGCTACCGCGTGGACGACATCCCCGCCGACGGCAATGCGCTGATCGAAAGGTTGCAAGCGGGGCCGACCAACGCCGATCCGACGCGCCCTGCGGGCGAGACGCTGTCGCTCGCCGACTACGCCGCGTTCTTCTCCGCGTTGCCGGCGGCGACGCGCGCCGCGGTGAGCACACGCTGGGGCGCGCCCGAGCGCGACCCGTTCTTCGTTTCCGGGCGCACCGACTGCGGCCACTTCGCGATTCCTGCGTTGCGCCTCGGCAACGTCGTCGTCGGCGTGCAGCCGGCGCGCGGCTACAACATCGACCCGGCCGAGACCTACCACGACCCCGACCTCGCGCCGCCGCACGGCTACCTCGCGTTCTACGCCTGGGCGCGCGACGCCTTCGACGCCCACGCGATCGTCCACGTCGGCAAGCACGGCAACCTCGAATGGCTGCCCGGAAAGGCGCTGGCGCTGTCGGGCGAGTGCTTTCCCGAGGCGGCGCTGGGGCCGCTGCCGCACCTCTACCCGTTCATCGTCAACGACCCCGGCGAGGGGACGCAGGCGAAGCGCCGCGCGGGAGCCGTGATCGTCGATCACCTGACGCCGCCGCTGACCCGCGCCGAGAGTTACGGCCCGCTTCGCGACCTCGAGCAGCTCGTCGACGAGTACTACGACGCGGCCCAGGTCGACCCGCGCCGCACGGCGGTGCTGCGCCGCCAGATTATCGAGCTCAGCCAGCACATCGGCCTCGATACCGACTGCGGCATCGCCGCGGGCGACGGCGACGACGAAGCGCTCGTCAAGCTCGACCGCTACCTCTGCGAGCTCAAGGAGATGCAGATTCGCGACGGACTGCACGTGCTCGGCGAGGCGCCGGCGGACGGCCTGCTCGTCGACCTGCTGGTGGCGCTGGTGCGCGTGCCGAGGGGCGTCGACGAGGCGCGGGACGCCTCGCTCACCCGCGCGCTCGCC
>JAZFVR010000031.1:0-2832 GCA_036447835.1 Alphaproteobacteria bacterium
TCCACTTTTCGCTGAGCCAGTCGCCCCACTCGAGGTAGATGCGGTATTCGGGGATGATGGGCGGGATGTCGCTGGCGACCGCCGCGAACTCCTCGCCGGTGAGGTCGGTGTACTTGCGCTGCACCGTCGGCGCCGTGCCCACCTTGCGCGACAGCATCGCCTGAACTTCGGGCCGGCACATGTAGTCGATGAACTCCTCGGCCTCCTCCATCCTCTTCGAGGCGCGCGGTACGGCCCACGAACCGAAATCGAGCACGCCGCCCTCCTTGGGGAAGGTCGAGCGCACGGGGAAGCCTTCGGCCGCGGCGAGGCCGGTCACGTCGTGATAATACTGCCCCATGGGGATTTCGCCCGACTGCAGGGCCTGCTGGAACTGGCCCTCGTCGCGATACCATAGCTTGACGTTCGGTTTCGCCTCGACGAGCTTCTCGAGGACCTTGACCACGCCGCCCTTGCTCTTGAGCACGTCCTTGCCGCCGAAGAAGGTGACCGCGGTGATTTCGAGAAGGAATGCGCTGTCGACGACGGCGGGAAGCCCGATCGAGTCGCGGTTGCGCGGGTCCCACAGCTCGGCCCACGAGGTCGGCGATTCCGCGTAGGTCTCGGTGTTGGTGACCAGGGTGATGTACCACGCCACGGCGCCGATGCCGTCGACCCTGCCGTCGGCATAGCGGTGGATGAAATGCGGCTCGAGATAGCGGTGGTTGGGAATGCGGTCGAGATCGAGCTCGCCCCACAGCTCGGACTGTTCGCCGCGCAAGAGGGCGCCTTGTGAGACCATCGAAACGTCGACGGGTGCCACGCCATCCTTGGCCGCCGATTCGAGCTGTGTGAGCCAAGCCTCGCCGGTAGGCTCGGCAACCGATTCGACCTCGATGCCCGTGGCCTGCACGAAGTCGGGGAAGACGTGCTTGTCGAACGAATCTTGGAAGTAGCCGCCGAAAGTGCCGATCTTGATGCTTCGTGCTGCGCGCGCCGGCCCGCCGGGATAGCTTACGATCATCGAACCGGCGAGCGCACCGAGGCCGACGAGGAACTTTCGGCGCGCTGTGCGAAGCGTGGCCCTGGCCATCGTGAGTTCTCCCTGAACTTCGGCCTTATCGTGTTGCCGGCCGGTCGACGCGTCGGGCCGGTGCCCCATAGTGCCCGAGCGGGGAGTGCGGCTCAAGTGTTGCCGCGCCGTCGCATCTCGCCAGCGATTCGCGCCAAGGCGTCGCGGAGTTCGCCGAAGTCGTCGATCAGCGCGTCGGCGCCGAGCGTTCGCACCGGAGACGTGCTATAGCCGTAACCGACCAGCATCACGGGCACGCCTGCCGCGCGCGCCGCCGCCACGTCGTTGGCGTTGTCGCCGACCATGACCGCGGTCTCGGCCTCCGCGAGTTCGGCGCGCGACTCCTCGACGAGCACGCGGTTGAGCGCCCGGGCAATGTCGGGCAATGTATTGACGAGGGCGCCGTCGAGATCGAAGACGACCGCCCGCAAGGGGTGTAGATCGGGTGCGCAATGCTCCATCGCTGGCCGCTACGGCAGGCTCCAAATTCGCGATCGATCAGCCTAAGAGCTTGATTTGGTAAGGCAAGCTCCAAAGATATGCAGACATATACGGTAACAAATCGTGACTTGGCGCGTGTCCTGCCGCTATGGCAAGTTCGCGCCGTGCCCGACGACGCCATGGACGCGATCCTGCCCCGAATTCATGTCTGAGCGCGAAATCGCCGCGATCGTTCTTGCCGCCGGCATGGGAACGCGCATGAAGTCGCGGATTCCCAAGGTCCTGCACCCTCTG
Organism: Alphaproteobacteria bacterium; assembly: GCA_036447835.1. Taxonomy (GTDB): domain Bacteria; phylum Pseudomonadota; class Alphaproteobacteria; order JAAXGF01; family JAAXGF01; genus JAZFVR01. The sequence goes on from JAZFVR010000031.1 coordinate 1,787, forward strand.
GCGGGGCGGCCGATGATCGCGCATTTGCTGGCCTCGGTCGCCGCCGTCGGACCGACGCGCACCGTGGTCGTCGTTGGCCCCGGCATGGACGCGGTCGCCGAGGCGGTGGCGCCGGCCAAGACGGTGGTGCAGGACGAGGCGCTCGGCACCGCGCATGCGGTTTTGGCGGCGCGCGCGGCGCTCGCCGGCTTCGACGGCGACGTCCTCATCCTGTTCGGAGGCGATCCGCTGATCCCGGTCGAGGTCATGCACATCTTGATCGACGCGCGCCGCGCCGCTCCCACACCGACGGTCGTGGTGCTCGGCATGCGGCCCGACGACCCGGCTGGCTACGGCCGCCTCGTCACCGGCAAGGACGGCGGCCTCGAGCGCATCGTCGAGTACCGTGACGCGAATGCCGAAGAACGCGCCGCGGGCCTGTGCAACTCGGGCGTCATGGCGGTCGACGGCGCCCGGCTGTTCGGTCTCCTCGATCGCGTCGGCAACGACAACGCCAAGAACGAGTACTACCTCACCGAAATCGTCGCGCTGGCCCGCGCCGAAGGCCTTGGTTGCGCCGTCGTCGAGGGCGACGCGGCCGACCTCGTCGGCGTCGATTCGCGCGCCGACCTGGCCCGCGCCGAAGCACGGGTGCAGCAGCGCCTGCGTCGTGCGGCGATGGACGCGGGCGTCACCATGATCGACCCCGAGAGCGTGTTTCTCGCCTTCGACACCTCCTTCGGGCGCGACGTGGTGATCGAGCCCAACGTGGTGTTCGGCCCCGGCGTCAGCATCGGCGACGACGTGCGCCTCCGCGCGTTCTCGCATATCGAAGGCGCGACGATCGCCGCCGGCGCCGCGGTCGGTCCGTTCGCGCGGATCAGGCCGGGCACCGACCTCGGCGAGAACGCACGTGTCGGCAACTTCGTCGAGGTCAAGAACGCGGTGATCGAGCAGGGTGCCAAGGTCAACCACCTGAGCTACGTCGGCGACTCGCGCGTCGGCGCGCACGCCAACGTCGGCGCCGGCACCATCACCTGCAATTACGACGGCTTCACCAAATCGCA
>JAZFVR010000032.1:0-10040 GCA_036447835.1 Alphaproteobacteria bacterium
GACCTCACCACCGACTATCTCGCCCCCGACCTGTTCAACCGCGAGCACGCCGGCGTCGCGTGGCTGCGCGGCCACGTCAACGACACCGTGATCGGCTACCTTCGCCATTTCGGTATCGACTACCCCGTCGACTGGACGGTCCAGGGATGGGCCAACGTCAACCGCTTCGGCGACTACCACGACGCCCACAACCACCCGCATTCGTACCTCAGCGGCACGTACTACGTCAAAATCCCGAGTACGACAGAAAAGCTGAGGGGCCGCAAGGACTTGCGCCCGGGGTGTATTACACTGTATGACCCCCGGCCGGGGGTCAACATGGGCGCCATCAAGGGCGATCCTTACGTCGACCCCGAGTACACGGTGGCGCCCGAGCCCGGCATGCTGCTCATGTGGCCGGCGTTCATCAACCACTTCGTGCACCCGAACCTGTCGAAGCAGCCGCGCGTCAGCATCAGCTTCAACATCGTGCTCAAATGGTCGGACGAGTATCTCCCCGAGCAGCCGTGATCCCGGCGCGTGGCGGCGTTTGACGGCTTCCCGGTCTTCGCCCTCGCCCGCATCTCTCAATTAAACAGCTTTTTAGAATTCGATATTGATAAAGCGGTTCAAGGCTCGGCCAGCAGCGCCATGAGCGCGGTGTTGTCGAGGCGGCCGCCGCCGCGGCCGAGCAACCGGGTGAAGTTCTGCTCGATCAGCGTGGTGCCCGGCACGAGCGCGCCGTTGCGCCGCGCCTCGCCGAGCACGATGCCGAGGTCCTTGTGCATCCACTCGGCGGCGAAGCCGAAGCCGGCGAACTCGCCCGCGATCATGGTTTCGGCGCGGTTGTCCATCTGCCACGACTGCGCCGCCCCCTTGGAGATCACCTCGACCACGCGGTTGGCGTCGAGGCCGGCGCGCTCGGCGAAATTGAACGCCTCGGCGAGGCTCTGGATGATGCCGACGCAGCAGATCTGGTTGCACATCTTGGTCAGCTGGCCGGCGCCCGCCGGCCCCATGAGCGTGACCGCGCGGGCGAAGCAGTCGATCGCCGGCCTGGCGCGCTCGAAGGTCGCCGCGTCGCCGCCGACCATGACCGTGAGCACGCCGCCCTCGGCGCCGTTCTGGCCGCCCGAGACGGGGGCGTCGAGAAAGCCGATGCCGCGCTCTTCGCCGGCGGCGGCGACCTCGCGTGCGACCTCGGCCGAGGCGGTGGTGTGGTCGACGAGGATCGATCCCGCGGCCATGCCGGCGAAGGCCCCGTCGTCGCCGTAGACGACCGAACGCAGGTCGTCGTCGTTGCCGACGCAGGCGAAGACGATCTCGGCCCCCGCCGCGGCCTTGGCGGGTGTTTCGGCCGCGGCGCCCTGGTGCTTGGCCGTCCACGCCTCGGCCTTGGCGCGGGTGCGGTTGTAGACGGTGACCTCGTGCCCCCCTGCCGCGAGATGCCCGGCCATGGGAAAGCCCATGTTGCCGAGGCCGATGAATGCGACCTTCATTGTCTGCCCTCGCCTCCTCTCGATCGTGCTTGGCTCGTGTGTCCCGCCCCTCGGGGCGCGGCATGATAGCGGCCCGGCGACGGCACGGTCCAGCGTGGCGGTAGCGGAGCCGCGGTCAGCAGCCGCCGGCGAGCGCCATTTCGACCCAACGCGGATTGACGGCGCTGCCGTAGTCGCGCAGCAGCGAAGGAATCTTCTTCTCGTCCCTGAGGAATTCCGAGGTGAACAGGAGCGCGCGCGCCGCGCCGCCCTCCGATCCGCCGCCGAGCCAGCGCGTCGAGGCCTGCTCCTCGAGCGTCGGAAAACCGTAGAGCGCAAGCACTTCGGGAACGTCGTCCGGGTTGCCGCCGGCGAGCTCGACGATCGCCTTCACCTCGGGCGATCCGGGCGTCCACGCCGCCGGGTCCCTGCGGTAGGCCTCGTTGGCGGCGGCGAGGGTGGTGACGAAATCGCACATGAACCGGGGGTTCGCCGCCGCGAAGCCGCGGTCGGCGACGAGGCCGTCGAAGGTCGCCTTGCCGAGCGCCGAAAGCTCGCCCGAGGTGATGAGCACCGTGCCCGAGCGCTTGACCTCGCCGAGCACCGGGTCCCAGATGAAGGTGGCGTCGATCTCGCCCTTCTCCCAGGCTTTCGCGATCTCCGGCGGCTGCATGTCGCGGATGGTGAGCGCCTTGGGGTCGATGCCGAAGCGCTCGAGCGCGAACAGGGTGTGGAAATGGGTGGTCGAGGCGAACGGCACGGCGAGCGTCTTGCCCACGAGGTCCCGGGGCGCAACGATGCCCGAGCCGTCGCGCACCACGAGCGCCTCGGCGGAGGCGATGTCCTCGGCGATCCAGAACAGCTCGACGTCGATGCCGCGACTGACGGCGGCGGCGACCGGGCTCGAGCCGGCGAGCGCGATCTGCACTTCTCCCGCCGCGATCGCGTTGATCACCTGGGCGCCTGAATCGAACTTGCGCCAGTCTATCTTCCAGCCCGTGGCCGCCTCGAAGTCGCCGTTGACGATGGCCACCTTCCACGGATTGTAGATCAGCTGGTAGCCGACGGTGACCTCCTGCTGGCCGCGAGCGTCGCCGCCGCCGAGGGTGGCGAGACATAGGCACAGAAGCGCCGCCTTGATGACCCTGGTCATTCGATCGTCCCGGTCCGAACGCTCGGGCGGGTGGGCACCCGCCGCGCGCGAACGGTCGTTGAGTGGCGCGCCTCCTCCGCTACTTTATCGTTTCGTTACCGAACCGGTCCGCTCAGAGCGTGCCGAGCATCTTGCGCAGCTTGTCGCCGATCTCGTCGACGTGCTCGCGCTCGGCGATCAACGGCGGCGACAGGAGCACCACGTCGCCGGTGACCTTGACCACGAGCCCGCCCGCGTAGAGCCGCTGCAGCACCTCGTAGCCGCGCAGGCCCGGCGCCTTGTCGGGCGCGAGATCGAAGGCGGCGAGCAGCCCGTAGCCGCGGATGTCGGTGACCACGTCGAACTCCCTGAGCGCGAACACCATGTCGAGGAAATAGGGCGACATCTCGGCGGCGTGCTCGAACAACCCGTCGTCGCGGTAGATGCCGAGGACGGCGAGGCTCGCCGCCACCGCCACCGGGCAGCCCGAGTAGGTGTAGCCGTGGAACAGCTCGATCTGGCCCTCGGGCGCCGCGTTGATCACGGTTTCGTAGATCTCGTCGCGCACGGCGACCGCGCCCATGGGCACGTTGCCGTTGGTCAGCCCCTTGGCCATGGTGATCATGTCGGGCGTCACCTCGAAGCTGTCGGCGGCGAACGCCTTGCCGGTGCGGCCGAAGCCGGTGATCACCTCGTCGAAGATGAGCAGAATGCCGTGGCGGTCGCAGATCTCGCGCAGGCGCTCGAGGTAGCCCTTGGGCGGCACCAGGCAGCCCCAGGAACCGGCGATCGGCTCGACGATGCACGCGGCGATATTGTCGGCGCCGTGCAGCTCGACGAGGCGCTGCAGGTCGTCGGCGAGCTCGGCGCCAACCTCGGGCTCGCCGCGGCTGAAGCGCTGCTCGGGCAGCCAGGTGTGGCGCATGTGGACCGTGCCCGGCAGGCCGAGGCCGAAGGCCTCGCGATTCTTGACTAGGCCGGCGACCGAGATGCCGCCGAAGTTGACCCCGTGATAGGCGCGCTCGCGCCCGACGAGGCGCGAGCGCTGGCCCTGGCCGCGCGCGCGGTGATAGGCGAGGCTGATCTTGAGCGCCGATTCGACCGCCTCCGAGCCCGAGTTGCCGAAGAAGACGTGGTTGATGCCGTCGGGCAGGATCGCCGAGAGCTGGCGCGCCAGCTCGAACGCCGCCGGGTGGCTGAACTGAAACGGCGGGCTGTAGTCGAGCTCGATGAACTGCCGCGCCACGGCGTCGGCGATCTCGCGCCGGGCGTGGCCGGCGGCGACGCAGAACAGCCCGGCGGAGGCGTCGAGCACCTTCTCGCCCCGGTGCGTCGTGTAGTACATCCCCTCGGCGCGCACGATGAGCCTCGGGTTCTCCTTGAAGTCCCGATTGGCGGTGAACGGCATCCAGTAGTGCTCAAGGGTGTTGGCGGCATATTGCATGTGCTCGATCCCTGGTTAGGCACGCTCCTCCGTGGCGCCGGATGGTAGCACAGGCCGCCGCCGCCGGGCCAACACTGTGAACGCGGCCGGCGCCGTTTCAGGCGACCAGCGCCCGGGTGTGGCGGGCGATCATCAGCTCTTCGTCGCTGGACACGACCCAGGCGCCGACGGCGCTGCCGAGTGTCGAGATACGCGGGCCGCCGCCGGCGTTCGCGTCTGCGTCGAAAGCGAGGCCGAGCCAGGCCGCTCCCTCGCAGATCCTGGCGCGCACCGGCGCCGCGTGCTCGCCGACAAGTTGCGCAAGGCGCTGGCGATCGTGAAAGCACGGGCGCCCGGCCTCGCCATCGACGGCGAGTTCCAGGCCGACAGCGCGCTCGTCCCGCGCGTCGCGGCGCAGAAAGTGCGCGGCGAGAGCCCCGTCGCCGGCCGGGCCAACGTTCTCGTCTTCCCCGACCTCGACGCCGGCAACATCGCCTACAAGCTGACACAATACATGGCCGGCGCCCGCGCCATCGGCCCCATCCTGCAGGGCTTCGCCAAGCCGGTGAGCGACCTCTCGCGCGGCGCCGGCGCCGACGACATCGTCGCCGCCGCGGCCATCCTGCTCGCTCAGGCGTAACTCGCAAACGAAATCGCGGATGTGACTCCCGGTCCAATCATCCGAGACACTGTAGGGGCGGGTTTGAATCCCGCCCCTACGATTGGAAAGTTCAACATCCGAAAGAGCCGCGAACCACCGTCCGGAAAAAGCGGCCTGTTTCGCCGCTACGTACTGTCTCTCCCCCGCCCTCCCCTCAGCTCACCGTGTACGCCTTGTATTTGTCGAGCAGACGCTCGGGCTTCTTGAGCGCGTCGCGGCGGAAGGGATCGCCGAGCTCCTGGGTGCACATGACCTCGAGGACGGTGCAGCGATCCGACGACGTCGCCTGGCGCAGCGCGTCGCCGACCTGGTCGGGGCGGTCGACGGTGATTCCGTCGGCCCCGAAGGCCTTGGCGATGCCGGCCCAGCCCGGACTGGTCAGGTTGGTGCCGACGTAGCGGTCGGCGTAGAAGTCGACCTGGTTCTTCTTCTCCGCCCCCCACTGGCCGTTGTTGAAGACCACCGCGGTGACGGCGATGCCTTCGCGCACGCAGGTGAGCAACTCGTTGAACGAGATTCCCCAGGCGCCGTCGCCGACGTAGGCCACCGCCGGCCGGTCGGGGGCGCCGTATTTGCAGCCGATCGCCGTCGGGAAGGCGTAGCCGCAGTTGCCGAAGCTCATGGCGGCGAAGAAGCTGTTCGGCCGGTCGAAGCGCAAATAGCTGTTCGCGACCGAGCAGATGTTGCCGATGTCGGTGGTCACCATGGCGTCCTTCGGCATCGCCTTCTCGAGCTCGCGCAAGGCCCGCCTGGGGGCAATCGGCGAGCCGTCGTCCTGGCCCCAGGCGTCGAGCTCGGCCTCCCATTCCTCCTTCTGGCTGCGGACCTCGGCAGCTCGCGCGTCGGCGTTGACCTGGCAGGCGATCCGGAGATTGCGCAGCCGGCCCAAGAGGTCGGCCGCGGCGAGGCCCGCGTCGCCCTGCACGGCGACGTCGACCTTCTTGACCAGGCCGAGGACGCGATGGTTGACGTCGACCTGGATGATCTTGGCGTTCTTCGGCCAGTAGTCGATGTCGTGCTGCGGCAGGGTGCCGAAGGGTCCGAGCCGGGTGCCCAGAGCCAGCACCACGTCGGCCTGGGCGATCGTCTTCATGGCCGCCTTCGAACCCTGGTAGCCGAGCGGGCCCATCCACAGCTCGTGGTCCGCCGGAAAGGCGTCGTTGTGAAGATACGTCGTGCACACCGGCGCGCGCAGGAACTCGGCAAGCTCGGTGAGCTCCTTCTGGCCGTCGCCCATGACCACGCCGCCGCCCGCCAGGATTACCGGGAACTCGGCGGCGGCGAGGAGGTCGGCTGCGGCCTGCAGACTCTCGGGGCCGCCGGCGGCGCGCTCGATCCGCTGCGGTTCGGGAATCTCCACGTCGATGTCGCTGTAGAAGAGGTCGCGCGGAATGTTGATCTGCACCGGACCGCGCTCGGCGATGGCGAGGTCGAAGGCGCGGCCCATCTGCTCGGCGATGCGGTCGGAACGCCGGATATCGGCCTGGTATTTGGTGATCCCCGAGAAGATCGGAATCTGGTCGGTCTCCTGGAAGCCGCCCAGCCCCATGCTGTTCGAGCCCGTCTCGGGCGTGATGCAGACCACCGGCGAATGCGCCCAGAAGGCAGCCGCGACCGAGGTGACGAAATTGGTGACGCCGGGGCCGTTCTGGCCGATGCAAACGCCGTGGCGGCCGGTGACGCGCGAATAGCCGTCGGCCATATGGCCGGCGCCCTGCTCGTGCGCGACGGGAATGAACTTGATGCCGGCCGGCTCGAAGATGTCGAGCGCGTCCATGTAAGCCGAGCCGACGATGCCGAACACGTACTCGACCTTGTTGGCGGCCAGAGTCTCGACGAAAGCTTCGCTGGGGGTCATTCGGGTCATGGTGGTCGCCTGCCGACAGTACGACTTTCGTATCGGATCGGGAGCGCCGACGCCCGGCGCACGCGTCTCAGCCGCCGAACATCATTTTCAGGTTTTCGAGGCCCGCCTTGTAGATGCCTTCGATGGCGTTGACCGCGTCCGCCTCGGGCGTGCCGGCGGCGTCGAACTCGCTCGACCACTCGACGGTGCAGCTCTTGCCGTCCTCTTCCTCGTTCACCCTGATCGTCGCCTGGTAGTTGGCGACGGGAAGCGGTCCGTGCAGGATCGAGTAGCTGTAGCGCCGCTCGTTGTCGTCGACGTCCTCGAGCCGCTCGACGATAGTGCCGCCACCGCCAATGATCGACAGGCGCCTGACCGTGCCTTTGCGGCCGTCCTCGCCTTCGATCTCGCTCTTCTCGACCGCCGGATGCCAGTCGGGCAGCGCGTTGAACGCGCCGACGAGCTCCCACACCCGCCGCGCCGGCGCGGCGATTTTCATCGACATGGAGACATTGGCCATCGTGATGTTCCTTTCGCATCGTTGTCGCGTCGTTTCGCTCGCCTCGCCGCCATCATGATCCACGATCACGCCGACCACAATCGAATCCGGCCCGCGGACACAAGCCGCGGACGTAACGGGATTTGGGCAAAAAGGGAGGGCCGCGATGCGCGCGGCCCTCACCCATGACTTTGCGTCGCGCGTCGCGCGATCAGAAGTCCATGCCGCCGGGCGGGCCACCGGCCCCCGCCATGAGGTCTTTCTTCTCGGGCTTGTCAGCAACCATGGCCTCGGTGGTGATGAGAAGGCCCGCTACCGACGCCGCGTCCTGCAGCGCGATGCGCACCACCTTGGTCGGGTCTACGATGCCCGCCTTGAACATGTCGACGAACTTCTCTTCCTGGGCGTCGAAGCCGCGCTTGGCGTCCTTGCCGTCGAGCAGCTTGCCAGCGACGACGGCGCCGTCGACGCCCGCGTTCTCGACGATCTGCCGCAGCGGCGTCGGCAGGGCGCGCCGCACGATATCGATGCCGACGCGCTGGTCGTCGTTTTCGGGCGCTAACTTGTCGAGCGCCCGCGTTGCGTAAAGAAGCGCCGCGCCGCCGCCGGCGACGACGCCCTCCTCGACCGCTGCGCGCGTTGCGTTGAGCGCGTCCTCGACCAGTTCCTTGCGCTCCTTGACCGCGACCTCGGTGGCGGCGCCGACCTTGATCACCGCGACACCGCCGGCGAGCTTCGCCAGCCGCTCCTGCAGCTTCTCGCGGTCGTAGTCGGAGGTCGTCTCCTCGATCTGGGCGCGGATCTGGCCGCAACGGCCCTCGATCTCCTTCTTCTTGCCGGCGCCGCCGATGAGCGTCGTGGTCTCCTTCGACAGCTCGACCCTCTTCGCCGTGCCGAGCATGTCGAGGGTGACGTTCTCGAGTTTGATGCCGAGGTCCTCGGAGATCACCTGGCCGCCGGTGAGGATGGCGATGTCCTCGAGCATCGCCTTGCGGCGATCGCCGAAGCCCGGCGCCTTCACCGCCGCCACCTTGAGACCGCCGCGCAGCTTGTTGACGACGAGGGTGGCGAGCGCCTCGCCCTCGATGTCCTCGGCGAGGACCAGAAGCGGCCGGCCCGACTGCACCACGCTCTCGAGCATGGGCAGCAGCGCCTGCAGCCCCGAGAGCTTCTTCTCGTGGATGAGGATATACGGGTTCTCGAGCTCGGTGAGCATCTTGTCGGGGTTGGTGATGAAGTAAGGGCTGAGGTAGCCGCGGTCGAACTGCATGCCTTCGACGACCTCGAGCTCGGTCTCGAGGCCCTTGGCCTCCTCGACCGTGATGACGCCTTCCTTGCCGGCCTTCTGCATCGCCTGCGAGATCATTTCGCCGATCTCACGCTCGCCGTTCGACGAGATGGTGCCGACCTGGGCGACCTCTTCGTCGGTCGAGATGCGCTTGCTGCGCTTGTTGAGGTCCGCGACCACCGCGGAGACGGCGAGATCTACGCCGCGGCGCAGGTCCATCGGGTTCAAACCCGCGGCCACCGCCTTGCAGCCTTCGCGCACGATCGCCGCGGCGAGCACGGTCGCCGTGGTGGTGCCGTCGCCGGCCTCGTCGTTCGTCTTCGAGGCGACCTCGCGCACCATCTGGGCGCCCATGTTCTCGAACTTGTCGGCAAGCTCGATCTCCTTGGCGACGGTAACTCCGTCCTTGGTCACCCGCGGCGCGCCGAACGACTTGTCGAGCACGACGCAGCGCCCCTTGGGCCCGAGCGTCACCTTGACTGCGTCGGCGAGGATATCGATGCCTTGCAGCATTCGCGTGCGCGCGTCGGCGCCGAACTTTACTTCTTTCGCTGCCATGCTTGCTGTTCCCTACTGAAGAATGCCCATGATGTCCGACTCCTTCATGATCAACAGCTCGTCGCCGTCGATCTTGACCTCGGTGCCGGACCACTTGCCGAAGAGGATGCGGTCGCCCTTCTTGACGTCGAGCGGCGCGAGCGTGCCGTCCTCGCCGCGCTCGCCCGGACCGACGGCCACGACCTTGCCCTGCATGGGCTTTTCCTTGGCCGTATCGGGGATGATGATGCCGCCGCCCGTCTTCTCCTCTTCATCCAGTCGCTTGACCACGACGCGGTCATGCAATGGTCTGAATTTCATGCAGATTTCTCCGTTTCCGTATTGCCTCGACCAGGCAATTTACCTTGTTAGCACTCTCTGAGCGAGAGTGCCAAGGTTATACGGAAGCCGAATTCGGCTGTCAAGCGAAGCGAGTGGCCGGTGGTGTCTCGGTTTGGAATCCTGCCGAGCGAAGGCCCTGAACGTCCGATCTTTACGGGATCATGTCTGCTATACGCCTAACGGCGGGTATCGGCGCAGGGCCACCGGCACCCCTGCTCCTGACCTGGGCAGTATGACACCCGCCCACGGTCATGCGGCATGGGCTTGGAGGATGTAGAACGCGATCGCGGCGAAGAAACAAACGCGTCCTGAAGCACCGCGTAAAGGCGGATGCCGATTGCGGTTCGTCGATGACGGGCTCCGTTGCGGCCATTGCGGCCGTTACGATTAGCGCCGGTGAGCCTGGGGCAAACGCGATGGCTTTTTGTTCTTGGCGGCCGCTATCTCGGCGGCGGCCTTGTCAGCGGCTTTCTTGTCGGCCGCCTCTTTGGCTAGGCGGAGGGCCCGCAGGCTCGCCACGTGTTCCGCCCTCTCCTGCCGCGCTTTTTCCTTTTCTTTCAGGGCCTGCTTGTCCTTCTTCCGGGTTGCGGCGAACTGTTCCTCGGCCCTTGATTTTACCGACTTCAGCATTTCGGTCATCCTCCGCTTCAGTTTGAGGTGTCAGGGGCGGAAATCTTCGTCCCGGAGCGCAGGCGGGACCGCCCGCAGGCTGGTGCGCAAGGTCGGCGACGGCAAGGCGCATCGCGCCGTTAATTTTATTGTTCGCCGAAATTATTGTTGTCGAAGGAACGATCGCGGATCGGTCCGCCCACCTCCTTCGGTCCGCCACGCGATCGTTGAAGGTCGCGCCGCCGA
>JAZFVR010000033.1:0-4876 GCA_036447835.1 Alphaproteobacteria bacterium
CAGGATGCGCTCGTTGGCCGCGAGAACGAGTGGAAGCATCATCTTGACGAATGCGTGCTTGCGTTCGCGGGGCGAGCGCAGCATCGCGAGGTCGGGCGGAATCCTGTCGACGAAAATGCGCGGCACCGCCTGTTCGCCCCGGCGCACGCCGCTCAACCGGTAATCGACGCGGCGGAAGTACTCCTCGAGGCCGTGTATCGAAATCGCGCTCATCGCCGCACCCTGCGCCGTCACCACGGTCTGCGGCGCGCGCACGATCCAGGGGATGCGGATGTCGCCCTGGCGGACGAGCGCCGCCGGGTCCAAACGCCGGCCCTCGCCGCCGCCGAGCGCCATCGCGAAGAGCAGGAAGACGCTCAGGGCGACGAGACCGAGCGAGCCGTACGCGAAGCGCGGATCCTTGAGCCGTCTGTGCATGCCATCGTTCCTCTCGGTGCGCGCGGCGCGAGCGGCGCGACTCACGTCTCGGCGCGGCGACCGGGGAGACGGGATGGCGTCGCGCGCCGCGCTGCGGGCCGATGTCCCGGTGCGTACCGCACGGCATCCGCACACCGCATGTGATGGACGCGACTCACGACTGGTGCGTGCCCCTCTATCGACGCCAAGCCTCTCTCAGCCGCCGTACGGCCGCCCCCGACGGGATACGGGCAGCCCGGACAACCGGCGTCGAACGCTTGGCTGATACCCGACCGGTCGCCTGCGCGGACGGCCCCGGCCAGGCCCTCGCCAACACAGACGACCCCGCATTCCACCCTGGGGAATGCGTCAAGCCGCGCAACTTTGCGATAAAAATATCGCCGTTTCAACCCCATAGATGAGTTAACCTTGAGCTTCGTTAAGTGGCGCGGGCGGCATCAGGGTTTCCGCCGCCCCGCTCACCGGGATACAAGACCGCCATAATCTTGACGCATCGTTAATGGCCATGAGCGCACCCCGAAAAGCCGCCCAACGCCGGACCGGCACTTCCCGCGGCCGCTTCCGCGCCGAAACGGCCTCGGCCTGGCTGATCGGCGAGGCGCGCACGGTCGGTGGGCCGCGCGCCCAGCTCGAAGGGTTGTGCCGCAGGCTGCTCGGCGCCGGGCTGCCGCTCTACCGCGCGAGCTTCAATTTGCAGACGCTGCACCCGCAGCTGCGCGCCCAATCCTTCGTGTGGCACCGCGCCACCGGCGACGCCGTGGTTTACGACCACACCCGCGACGCCGATACCTCGCCCGAGTACCTGACCAGCCCGATAGCGGCGATTCTCGGCGGCGCGGGCGGCGTGCGCTGCCGCCTCGACGTCGACCCGCCGCAGCTCGACTATCCGCTCATGCACAGCCTCAAGGCGGAGGGGGCGACCGATTACGTGATGATGCCGATCAGCTTCGGCGACGGCGCCTTGAACGCCATCTCCTGGGCGACCGACAGGCCGGGCGGCTTCACCACCGAAGAGCTCGGCGAGGTCTACTCGCTGCTGCCGGTGCTCACGCTCCTGCTCGAGGTGGCGGTGGCGCGCAAGATCGCCAACAACGTGCTCGACACCTATATCGGCATGGATGCGGCGCGGCGCGTGCTCGCCGGCGAGATCACGCTGGGCAGCGGCGAGACGATCACCGCGGCGTTGTGGTACTGCGACCTGCGCGGATTCACCGCGCTCAGCGAAGCGCTGCCGCGCGACGACATCATCGCCTCGCTCAACGAGTATTTCGGATGCATGGCCGGCGCGGTGCACGCCGCCGGCGGCTCGGTGCTCAAGTTCATGGGCGACGGCATGCTGGCGGTCTTTCCCTGCGGCAACGCCCCGGCCTGCGACGCCGCGGGCGCCGCGCTCGCGGCGGCGGTCGCCGCGCTGAGCGCGCTCGACGACGTCAACCGCGCCCGCGTCACGGCGGGCAAGCCGCCACTCCACACCGGGCTCGCGCTCCATTACGGCGATGTCATGTACGGCAACATCGGCGCCGCCGACCGCCTCGACTTCACCGTCATCGGGCCCGCCGTCAACGAGGTCGCGCGGGTCGAGCGGATGTGCCGCGAGGTCGAGCAACCGCTGCTGACGACCACCGCCTTCGCCAACGCCAGCAGCGACGATCTGGTATCGTTGGGCTCCTTCGCGCTGCGCGGCGTCACCACGCCGCAGGAGCTGTTCACCCTGCCGACTTAGACCACTAGGTCAGGTTGGCGAGCTGCTCGTCGCTGAGGTTTCCGGGAACGACGACCAGGGGAATGGCGAGGCTGCCGGAAATCTGGCCGGCGAGCCAGGAGATGAGCGTGCCGCGCTTCTCCGTCGGCGGCGCCGCGCCGATGACGAGAAAGTTGATGCTCGGGTCCTCCTCGATCGCCGCCAAGATCTCGTCGCCGATGTGCCCCTCGCGCACGCTGAGCACCGGCATCAAGCCGGCCCATTCGTTGACCTCGGCAGCGAGGTCCTGGAGCAGGTGCTCGACCTCGTCGCGGCGCTCGTTCTGCATCACGTTCTCGACCGCCATCCAGTGCTGGAACTCGGCCGGTTCGATGACGTTGAGCAGCACGACGTAACCCTTGGTGTTCTTGGCGCGCAGGCAAGCGAAGCGCACCGCGACGCGCGAATGCGGGCCGCTGTCGACACACACCAGATACTTGGCCCGACCGGGAACGTGTTCGAGGACGTCGGACATGTCGTCTCCGCCTGAGGCACGGTGCACAATTGCCGTCAATCCTGCACCGGTTGCGCGCCGCCCGCAACCCGCGCTCGCTTCGGCCTCACCGCATACACAGTGAGCGACTCCATACCGAAGGTCGAGACGACCGAGTCGTTTTGACCTTGGGAGCACGCAACTGCGGGCCGCCGCGCATGCGACCAAGCCTTGTGTAACGATAATTGGCCTGCGTGGCGCTTGAACGCAGCACAGTCACGAGTGTGACTTTGCATATTATTTCAACAGGATGTTGGTGATCTCGCGGAGCTGGGTGCGGGCGCGCAGGAGATAGAATCCCTCGACGGCGAGATGGCTGGGAAGGAACTGGCCGTCGGGTGCGCCGTTGACGATCACCCACGGGTCGAGCTCGGCGGCGGTGCGGAAGCTCGCCAGCATCAGCTCCCACGCCGGCGCCAGCTGGCGCTCGTCGAGAACTTTGCGGTAATCGACGGCGAGGTCGCGCAGCAGCAGGTAGTACGCATAGAGCCGTCCCTTGACGCCGTAGAACAGGTCGTCGGCCCGGGTGTCGACGAGGCCGCCACTGAACTCGCGCACGTGGCGGTCGATCGCGGCGGAAGACGAGCCGATGTCGGCGGCGATGCGGTCGAGGGTGACGAGCAGGTTGTCGGCGCGGCGCTCGAACACCGCCTCGCCCGCGGCGAGCCGCTCGTTGTAGCGCTTCAACGCGCGCATCGCCGACCGGTATTGCGCCTCGGACGACGCCGTCGGCGCCCACGACGTCGACAGGTCGAAGATCCATACCGTGCCCGAATACTTGAGCAGGCCCGCCGCCCTCTCGAGGTCGGCGTCGACCTCGCTCGATCCGCGGGTGCGGCCGATCTGGTCGGTGAGCTCGATGGCGAAGCGCGACAGCGCGGCGACGATGCCTTGCTGGTAGTTGGGCATGTTGTCGAGCGCCGCCGTCGGCATGAAGAAGGGATCGTTCGCGGTCCAGCGGTTGACGTCGACCTCGCGCTCGATCAGCACGATCGCCGTGGCGACGGCCACGCTGGCGCCTTCGCGCACGGAATCGGCCGGGGGCGCGAAGTCGGTGTCGTCGTCGATGCGATGCACCCACGCCATGCCCGCCGGGTAGTAGACGAGCACCGCGGCGAGCACGGGCCACGCGAGCCACTTCCACGGCCGCCGGCGCGGCGTGGAATCATCCAGGGCGTCGTTGTCAGCCATCGACCGCCGCGTGACAGGGACGCGCCGCGGGTTGCCGCCTCACGGGCGCGAAAGCCCCATGATGGCGTGCGCTTCGGCGAGATGGGGCGCGGCGATCGCGCCGGCGCGCTCGCCGCCGTCGCGCAGGATGCCGTCGATGTGGCCCGGCTCGTCCATGAGGCGCTTCATCTCGGCGCCGATGGGGCCGAGCACCGAGACCGCGAGATCGGCGAGATCGCCCTTGAACGCCGAGAACTGGGCGCCGTCGTACTGCGCGCACACCGCCTCGCGCGTCGTCCCGGCGAGCGCGGCGTAGATGCCGACGAGGTTCGCCGCCTCGGGCCGGTTCTCGAGGCCTTCGGGCGAACCGGGCAATGGGTCGGGATCGGTGCGCGCCTTGCGGACCTTGAGTGCGATCGCGTCGGCATCGTCGGTGAGGTTGATGCGCGAGTAATCCGAGGCGTCCGACTTGCTCATCTTCTCGGTGCCGTCGCGCAGGCTCATCACCCGCGTCGCCTCGCCGAAGATCTGCGGCTCGGGCAGCGGGAAGCAGTCGACGCCGAACTGGCGGTTGAAGGCGGCGGCGATGTCGCGCGCCAGTTCCAGGTGCTGCTTCTGGTCGTCGCCCACGGGCACGTGCGTCGCCTTGTAGAGGAGAATATCGGCGGCCATCAGCACCGGGTACGCGTAGAGCCCGAGCCCCGCCAGCTCGCGCTTCTTGCCCGCCTTCTCCTTGAACTGGGTCATGCGGTTGAGCCAGCCAAGCGGCGTCAGGCAGGCGAGCAGCCAGGCGAGCTCCGAGTGCCCGGAAACGGCGCTCTGGTTGAAGATGATGCAGCGCTCGGCGTCGATGCCGGCAGCGATCAGCCCGGCGGTCACCTCGCGCACGTTCCGCCTGAGCTCGTCCGGCTCCAGCGGCAGGGTGATGGCGTGCAGATCGACGATGCAGTAGATCGAATCGAAGTTCTCCTGCAGCGACACCCAGTTGCGGATCGCGCCCAGGTAATTGCCGAGGTGCAGGTTGCCGGTGGGCTGGATGCCCGAGAAGATGCGGT
>JAZFVR010000034.1:0-12164 GCA_036447835.1 Alphaproteobacteria bacterium
GTGGTGCGCGGCAACATCGGCTCGCGCGCCGGCCAGGTGATGAAGGCGGGCACGCTGCTGTGCTGCGGCAACGCCAACTTCATGGCCGGCTACATGATGTACGGCGGGCGCATCGTCATCCTCGGCGATTCGGGCGAGAAGCTCGGCGAGGACATGACCGGCGGCGAGATATTCCTCGCCGGCGGGCTGCAGTCGCTGGGCTCGGACGCCGAGCTCACCGACATCGCGGGCGACGAGGTCGACGACATCATGGCCTTCCTCGAGCGCTACGAGATTCCGTTCAAGGGAAGCTTCCAGAAGGTCGTCAACGCCGGCAAGAAGCTGCGCTACGCCACCACCGAGCAGCAGGTGCGCTCGATCCCGTTCTTCACCTTCTCGGGCGATTCCGACTACTGGAGCGCCAAGGTCCAGGAGGACGTCTACATCAAGTCGCAGATCGGCCGCTATCGGGTGCGCGGCTATGGCGGCGCGCGCGCCCTGCCGCATCTCTCCGATCTCGCCTTCCGCACGGACGTGCGAGACGCGGGCGCGGTGGACGATCCGGTCTCGCTGGTCGAGATGCACACGCTGATCGGCGGCAAGAACGGCGCCAGGCCGCTCGATCTCTCGATGCCGCTGATGATCGCGCCGATGAGCTACGGCGCGCTCAGCCGCTCGACCAAGCAGGCCGTCGGCATGGCCTCGAGCCTCGCCGGGATCGCCGAGAACACCGGCGAGGGCGGCATGAGCGACGCCCAGCGGGGCGCCGCCAAGCAACTCATCTTCCAGTGCCTCGGCGGCAGGCTGGGGTGGAATATCCACGACATGAACCGCGCCGACGGGCTCGAGATCTACATCAGCCAGGGCGCCAAGCCGGGCTTCGGCGGCCAGCTCATGGCCAAGAAGGTGACCGAGGAGCTGGCGGCGATTCGCGGCATTCCGGCAGGGATAGACCTGCGCTCGCCGTCGCGCCATCCCGACATCCTCGGCGCCGACGACCTGGTCATCAAGGTCGAGGAGTTCCGCGAGGCGACCGGCTACAGGCTTCCGGTCAGCGTCAAGCTCGGCGCGGGGCGCATCCGCGACGACATCAAGATCGCGGTCAAGGACGGCTTCGACTTCGTCGAGCTCGACGGCATGCAGGGCTCGACCGGCGCGGCCGGCGCCGAGGTGCTCGAGTACGTCGGCATCCCCACAATCTCGGCGATCGTCGAGGCGCTCGACGCGCTCGAGGAGATCGGCCGCCGCGACGCCATCGAGATCGTGCTCATGGGCGGCATCCGCGACGGCGTCGACGCGGTCAAGGCGCTGTGCCTGGGGGCCGACGCGGCGGCGATGGGCACGTCGACGATCATCGCGGGGGGGTGCATCGCCTGCATGCAGTGCCACGTCGGCCAGTGCGTCACCGGCATCGCCACCCAGGACCCCGAGCACGAGAAGCGCTACAAACCCGCGATCGAGGCGCACAACATCCACCGCTTCCTCGAAGGCGTGCGCTGGCAGATCGCCGCGCTCACCCACGCGCTGGGCTACGACGACGTGCGCCAGCTCAAGCGCGACGACCTCGTGGCGTTGACGCCCGAGGCGGCGGCGATCACGCGCCTTCCGTACGAGCCGGGCTACCGCGAGCGCGAACCGGCGCTCATGAGCAAGGTCGGCTGAGATGGCGGACGCAACGCTCGTTCCGCCCGAGCTTGCCGACGACACCGGCGATCTCCATTTCGTGCCGGCGCCGTGCCAGGTGGCGTGCCCGGTGGGGACCGATGCGCCGTCGTACATCGCGTACATCTGGGAGGGAAAGTTCGCCGAGGCGTTCGAGGCGATTGTCGCCACCAACCCGTTCAGCTCGATTTGCGGGCGCGTGTGCGATGCGCCGTGCGAGCCCGCGTGCCGGCGCACCGCCGCCGACGGGACGGTGCAGATTCGCAACCTCAAGCGCTTCATCATGGACAAAGTGGGCCACGACTACGACCCGCCGCCGGTGGCCGTGACGCGCAAGGAAACCGTCGGCATCGTCGGCGCCGGGCCGGCGGGGCTGGTGGCCGCCCACGACCTCTGCGCCGCCGGCTTCGCGGTCCACGTCTACGAGATGACCGACCGCCTCGGCGGCCTGATGATCTGGGGCATTCCGGCGTTCCGCCTGCCTCCGGGAATCATCGACGAGGACATCGACCGGCTGACGAAGCGCTGTCCGGGCCTCGAGGTGCACCTCGATACGGCGCTCGGCCGCGACGTCACCCTCGACGCGCTCAAGGAGCGCCACGACGCGGTCCTGCTTACGATCGGCGCGTGGTGGGGCAAGCGCATGAACATCCCCGGCGAGGACGATCCGCGCATCGTCGACGGCGTCGAGTACCTGCGCCGGGTGAACGCCGGCGAGCGGCCGACGATGCCCGAGACCGTCGTCGTCATCGGCGGCGGCGACGTGGCGATGGACGCGTGCCGCGTCGCCAAGCGCCTGCCCGGCTGCCGGCATGTCAAGGTGCTCTACCGCCGCGGCCCCGAGGAGATCCCCGCCCGCAGGATCGAGCTCGAAGGCGCGATCGAGGAAGGAATCGAGTTCGTCTACAACACCCGGCAGGTTTCGGTCCAGGCGAACGGCGAAGGACTCGTCTTGCGCTGCGTGCGAACCGAGCCGGGCGAGGCGGACGCCGACGGCCGGCGACGGCCGGTCGACGTCGCCGGCAGCGAGCTCGACGTCTCGTGCGGCATGATCATCGCCGCGGTTGGCCAGTACGCGGCATGCGGCGACCTCGACGACAAGGGAATGATGTCGGCGGACCGCGTGCGCGCCGAATTCGACGGCATGCGGACCGAGGACGCCAGGGTTTTCGCCGCCGGCGACGGCGCGTTCGGCGGCTCGACCATCGTCATGGCGATGCACCATGGCCAGCGCGCCGCTTACTACATCAAGGCGTTCCTCGACGGCCGCGAGGAGCCCATGCCGTACCGCACGCCGTACCGTACGCGCCGGGTGCCGGTGGCGCAGGACCTGCAGTGGGAAAAGCTCGGAATCCAACATCCCGAGTTCTTCGGCCTCGGCGATAACCCGGTGGAGTTCCCCGAGATCGAGGCGACCTACGACTGGCAGACCGCGCGCGACGAAGCCGCGCGCTGCTATCGCTGCGACGCTGAGACCGGCTCGTCGGACTATGCGGTGCAGCATCGCGAGGACATCTTCACGATGGCGCGCACCCTGCCGGGCGATCACTTGAGCCACCGGGCGATGCTCGCGAAGCGGCTCGAGCTGCGCGACAACCCGTTCCCCGAGGGCCGGCCGGCGACGCTCGACGATCTCGTGTTCCTGCCCGCGAACCTGTCGCGGCTGGTCATCGACCCGTACCGCGAGGCGTGCAAGATCGGCGTTTCGATCGGCGGCCGGCTGGCGCTTTCGCAGCCCTTCTTCGTCACCGGCTTCGACGACGCGCCCAACGAGGTGCGCGAGGGCGTGGCGCTGGGCCTCGCCGAGGCGGGTTGCGGCTATCTCGGCGTTCGCCCGATCGGCGGCGACGCGCCGTGGCTTCAGCTCGTCATGCCGCGGCAGATCGAGCCGAGCCGCGACGCGGCGGGGCTGGTCCATGCGCTCGGCCATCGTTTTCGCGCGCCCGACGCCCGGCGCCTGCGTGACGACCAGGTCCTGGGGCTCGCCGTGTCGTCGCCGGCGGCGCTCGAGGAGGCGATCCCCCATGCCTTGGAGAACGGCTTCGACATGCTGCTGCTCGACGCCAGCGCCGGCCTCGGCGCGCCGTGGGCCGAGCTCGGCGGCGCGCCCGACCTCACCATCCTGCGCGACGCCATCCGAATCTTACGCCGGCTCGGCCGCGAGGAGGAGATCGACCTCGTCTACTTCGGCGGCGTCCGTTCGGGCACTGACGCGGCCAAGGTCATCGCGCTCGGCGTCGTCGCGGTGGCCATCGGCGTGCCGATGGGGCTGGCGGCGGGCGGCGAGATCACCGAGGGCCGCGGCATGCGCTTCGCGCCCGACCGCTCGGACGAGGAGCGCGCCCAGGCCGTGGTCAACATCCTCAAGGCGAGCGCGGGCGAGGCGTCGATGATGGCACGCTGCACTGGCAAGACCAACCTGCAGAACCTCGAGCCCGAGGACCTGCGTTCGCTGACGCTGGCGACCGCCGAGGCCACCGGCATCGGCCTCGCGGGGACGCATTAGCCGCACGCAAAGAAGCCCCGCGGACGGGCCGGTCCGCGGGGCGAGGAAATTGGGGATACTCTACGCTACGGAACCTGGATGCGCCTCTCGCCCGAGGGGGCTTCGTTCGAAAGCGCGCTTGGCGGAACTAAAATCGCGTGGCGCCCTTGACGAGCAGAGCCATCGGGTTGAACGCGACCTCGAAGTTGCCGGGCTTGGCGGGCGCCTCGGGGGTCCGGGGCTGGCGGTTCTTCCCGGCGAACAGCTTCTTGAGCAGCATGGCTCGACCCTCCTGGGGTGTGCCGGTCCGGCCCGCGGCGCGGCGCGGCGTGTTGTGATGCGGAAAATGTAGGCACGGCCCGGTTTCACAACAATTGCCATTCCCTCTCCCCCAGTCATCCAGCCCGCGCATGGCTGGCGTTGGAGCACGCGAAAAACCGGGCCTTTCAGGCCGGGTCGTAGCGCCCGCGCATGGGCGCGTAGGGGAGCCTGGGCCCCTCGGCCTCGCCGAAATAGACGGTGTGGCAGAGCACGTCATCGCGCTCGGCGAGGATGAGGCCGAAGCTCGGCGGCTCGTAGGTGACGACGAGCTCGGGCGCCACGAGGTCGAGCGCCACCTGGTGGCACGTCGAGCTCACCGCCGTCACCGGCGTGCGGCCCAGACGGCCGTACATGGGGCGGTGGACGTGGCCGGCGTGCAGGCTAAGCACCTGGGGGTGGCGTGCGATCACCCGCGCCAGGCCCTCGACGCCGTCGAGGCCGATGGCGTCGAGCGGCGGTATGCGGGTGGCGAACGGCGGGTGGTGGAGGAACACCAGCGTCGACGCCTCCGGGCGTTCGGCCAGCGCCTCGTCGAGCCAGGCGAGGCGCTGATCGCACAGGAGCCCGCGCGCGGTGCCGGGAACGTTGGTGTCGAGGAAGACGAGCCGGTGCGGGGCGAAGTCGTCGATCGCGTACTGGACGAAGTCGCCCGCGGCGTAGCGCGGCTCATCTGCGAACACGGCGCGGAACGCCTCGCGGTCGTCGTGGTTGCCGATGATCAGATAGACCGGCGGCGCCACGCCCTCGAGACAGCGCGCGAACTCCTCGTAGGCCGCGGGCTCGCCCCGGTCCGTCAGGTCGCCGGTGATGACGACGGCATCGTAGAACCCGGCGGGCCGCGCCGCGACCGCGGCGAGCGCCCGGCGCAGCATGGTGGGCGTGTGCAAACCGCACAGGCGGTGCTGTGGCGCGGTGACGTGGGGATCGGTGAGATGGGCTATGCGCAGCATCGCTGCCCCCGGATGTTACGGACGCCGCGGATTATACGCCAAGTCAGGGTCGTTGCGACTTCGGTTCGCGGTCGAACCCGACGCGGACTCGCGGCCCGCGTCAGGCTTCGGGCAATCCGGCGAGGGCGTGCGAGCGCGGCGCGACCAGCCCGCGCAGCCGTACGATGTTCCAGCGCAGGCTTTCGAGCGGCGAATCGAGCAGCGCCGCCTCGAACACGAGCTTGCGCCTGTCGGACATGGTGAAGCTGTCGAGCCGCCGGAAGTTGTCGGCTACCAGCCCGGCCAGACGGCGCTCGATCAACGAGGCCTTGCGGCCCGCGAAGGGCGCGTCGAGCTCGGCCGCCCCGAGCCGCGCCAGGAGCTCGCGATAGAACACTACGCGCTTGACGAAGCGGCCGGCGCGGGCGCAGCGCTCGACCTCGTCCCAGTCCATCTCGGCGCCGTGGCGTCGCACCAGGAGCGCGGCGTCGAACAGCGACTTGAGCCCGCGCGGCTCGTAGAAGTCGCGGAAGGCGTGCAGCGCCAGGATGCAGAAGGCGTGCTCGGGCGCGGGCACGCGCACCGAGCCGATGCCGGTCTCGACGACGCCGGCGCGGGCGAAGACCGCCTCGGTGGTGAGGCCCTGCGACGCCGGCGCGTCGTCGACGTGGCAGTGGATGTCGACGAGAAACGCCTGGTCGGGCGGCGCCACCGGCGCGAAGCTGGCCTCGGTAAGCGCCCCCCAGCGGCGTGTCTCGACCGCACCGGTGAGCGTGACGAAGCGCCACGAGCCGAGGAGATGCGATACCGCCGGCAGGTCTTCCTCGCGGAACAAGAGATCGACGTCGGGCAGCAGCCGCTGATACGGGCGCGGGTAGAGCGTGATGCTCGTGGCGAGCCCCTTGATCGCCACCGTCGGAACGTCGGCCTTCTCGAGCGCGGCGCAGAACGCGAGCAGGCGCGCGCGCACCGGCTTCGCCGACACCGCCTCGACCTGCGCCGCGGCGCGCAGCTCCTTGAGGTTGATGTCCGCGTCGCGGCAGCGTTCGGCGCAGACGAGCGCCATCGGAGCGCCGAGGAGGGCGACCGTGTGCCGCGCCCGCCCGGCGTTCGCGAACAGCGGCTCGACGAGCCCGGCGACGAACGCCGACGGCAGCGCCGGCCGCGTGGCGCCCTCGAAGTCCGCGGCGGCGGACGGCGTGTCCCCGGGCGCGCTCAATATGCGTTCTCCGAGCGAAAGCCGAGGATCACCGTGAGAAGGAGAATGCGCAGGTCGAACAGGAGCGACCAGTGATCGACGTAGTAGAGGTCGTGCTGGACCCGCGCCTCCATCTTCTCGAGCGTGTCGGTCTCGCCGCGCAGGCCGTTGACCTGCGCCCAGCCGGTGATCCCCGGCTTGACCTTGTGGCGGCCGAGGTAGCCGTCGATGAGCCTGGCGTACTGCTCGTTGTGGGCCACCGCGTGAGGCCTCGGCCCGACGACCGACATCTCGCCCCTGAGCACGTTGACGAGCTGGGGCAGCTCGTCGAGGCTGTGGCGACGCAGGAACGCGCCCAGCCGGGTCACCCGTGCGTCGCCGCGCGTCGCCTGCCGGGCGCCGTCGGCGTACGACGGGTCGTCGACCATGGTGCGGAACTTGTAGACGGTGATGACCTCGTTGTTGAAGCCGTAGCGCTTCTGGCGGAACAGCACCGGCCCCGGGCTGTCGAGCTTGACCATGACCGCGATCACGGCGAGCAGCGGTGCGATCAGCACCAGGATCAGTGCCGCGAGTATGCGGTCCTCCGTCGTCTTGAGGAGCTGGCTCCAGCCCGAGAGCGGCGGCTCGGAGATGCTGAACAGCGGCACGCCGCCGACGTGGGTCACGCCGCGGTTGTAGAGGTGAAAGCCGATCGCGTCGGGACACAGGTGCACGTTTACGGGAACCGTCTTGAGCCGGTTCATGCACTCGACCAGCCGCGGCTCGTTGTTCCACGGCAGCGCGATGATGAGGTCGTCGACGCGGGTCTCGTGCATGAACGCGACGAGATCGTCGACCGTGCCGAGGACGTCGTAGCCCTCGACCTGCATGGGGATGCGCGTCTGGCGGTCGTCGAACAGCCCCAGCAGCTTGATCCCCGGCTCGCCCGACTTCGCCAGGTGACGCACCAGCCGCTGGCCGAGCTCGCCGGCGCCGATGATCACCACGTTGCGCGTCAGCCGCCCGTGCCGCTGCCAGCGGCGCAAATGCACGAGCATCACGCCGCGCACCGCGATCAGCCCGGCGAAGCTTAAGCCGAACCACAACGCGATCCAGACGCGCGAGAACTCCTCCGACGTCTTGGTGAAGTAGCCGAGCACGAGCAGCATCATCAGCACCGCGGGCAATAGCGCCGAAAGCTTGTAGATCTGCCGCGGCAGGCTCATCAGCTCGTCGAACACGTAGAGCCTCGCCGCGTGCAGCGCGTTCACCATGAGCACGACGCCGATCACGGTTACGACCACGTAGCTGAAGGGAACCTCGAGGTGTCCGTGACGCAGCGCATAGGCCGCCACCGCCGCCGCGATCACGACGACCGCGTCGATGACGCGCAGCACGCCGAGCACGACCGTCGGCGAGGACACACTGTCGGACACGCGTGCTGACATCGGCGGGTTCCTCCTAGCGGCCCCGGGCGAAAGCCCGCGCCGCGCTTACGCGACCGGCCGCGGCCGGCGCCGGTTTCACGGTCTGTGCAGCCACCAGCTGTCCTCGTTGATGGAGTAGTAGGGCCGGTAATGCCGGATGCGGTCGGCGGCGACGACCTCGCCGATCTGGTTGTCGAGCACCCAGGCAACCCCGTCGCGATAGACCACCAGCACCGCGTGGGCGATGTCCAGGTTGAGGTCCTTGAGCACGACGATGCGCATGTGATCGTTGTCCCAGCCCAGCGCCCGCAGGCTCATGAACTTGGCGATCGCATAATCCTCGCAGTCGCCGTCGCGGCCGAAGAACTGCCGCGGCGTCGCCCAGTAGTCGTCGACGTTGTAGTTGCGGGGGTCGGTGATGTACGGCGCCCGGTTCATGTAGCGGTTGACCCGCTCGAGCTGGGTCATCGCGTCGGCGCCGCGCAGGCCTTCGAGGAACCGCGTCCAGTCGCGCAGGTGGCAGGCATTGAAGGTCTCGGCGCCGCACGCGCCCTGCGCCAGATCGACCTCGGCGAAGTAGCGATCGAGCACCCCGGTCCACTTGGGAAACGGCGCGAGATTGGTCGACCGCACCTCCTTGGTCCCGAACAGCGGCGGGTAGGCGGGATCGGCCATGCCCCAGGCGGCCGCCGGCAAACTTGCGACGGCGACGCCCATGACCACCCCGACGACGGCGTGGACAGGCCGGGGAAAGCGTGATCCTCTGATGTGCTGCGCGTCCGGCATCGGCATCGAGACAGTCTGATTACCTTTTCCACCTTCAGAGGAATTGTAAAAATCCTATAATTAACAAAGGATTAAGGGTTGCGTCGTAAGTACTGATATCGACGGTTCAAAGTAAATCGGCTGAGCAAACTTGCACTTCCTGTCGAACATCACCCGCGGCCTGGCGCCGGCATTGGACGGCGATCCGCCGCCCGTGGCAGGCGCCCGTGGCTGACCTCGCCAGGGCCGGCCCGGCGCCGCTGCGCGCGGGCAGCGCGCGGCCGGTGGCACTCGCCGCCGCCGCCCTCGCTCTGGTCGCGGCGCTGGGAGTGGCGCTGGTCTTCGTCTTCGTCGCCAACGAGCGCGAGCGCGACCTGCGCGGCTGGCAGGCGCGTATGGGGATCGTCGCCGACAGCCGATTCGCCGCCGTCAGCGACTGGATCGACCGGCAGTTCGCCCAGGTGCGCGGCCTGGCCGAGAACGCCTCGCTCCAGCTCTACCTCACCCGGCTCACCGCGGCGGGAGGCGACGCCTCGCGCATCGCCGGCGAGCCGGCGGAGCGCAGTTACCTCCGCAACCTGCTCACCGCCGCCGCCGACCGGGGTGGGTTCTCGGCGCCGATCCGCGGCCCCGAGATCGACGCCAACGTCGAGCGCACAGGCGTCGCCGGCATCGCGCTCATCGACAGCCACGGCGAGGTGGTCGCCGCCTCGACCGGCATGCCGCCGATCGAGCGGGCCTTCGAGGACGTCATCTTCGCCAACCGCGGCAAGCGCGTGGTCTACGACCTGCACCTCGGGGTCGGCGGCGAGGCGACCATGGGTTTCGCCGCGCCGGTCTTCGCCATCCAGTCGGATTCGGGGCCCAGCGACCAGATCGGCGCGGTGGTGGCGATCAAGGAGGTCGGCGCCGAGCTGTTCCCGCTGCTCGTCCAGCCGGGGGCGACCGAGGCCAGCGCCGAGGCGGCGCTCGTCCGCGCCGCCGGCGAGGCGATCGAGTACCTGTCGCCGCTCGCCGACGGCACCCCGCCGCTCAGGCGGACGCTCGCCCGCTCCACTCCCGGCCTCGCCGCCGCCTTTGCCCTCGCCAGCCCCGGCGGCTTCGCCATCGAGCGCGACTACAGCAACACCGAGGTCCTGGTCGTCGCCCGGCGCTTCGCCACGGTGCCGTGGACGCTGATGTACAAGATCGACGCGGGCGAGGCGCTGGCCGAGACCGACAGCCGCCTCGCGCGCCTCCTCGGCACCTTCCTGCTGACCATCGCGACCGTGGCCGCCGCGCTGGTCGCAGCCTGGCGCCACGGCACCTCGCGGCGGGCGAGCGAGACCGCGCTGAGGGCGCGCCAGCTGGCGCGGCGCTACGCCGAACAGCACGAATTCCTGCGCCTCGTCACCGACAGCCAGCCCAGCGCCATGGCGATCATCGGCGACGACGGCCGCTATCTGTGGGCCAACCGCCGCCTTTGGGAGGACGCCGGCCTGAGCCGCGACGAGGTCATCGGCAAGGCGCTATCTGCGGTGCTCGGTCCGCTGCCCGCCAAGGAAACCATGCACAGCGTGCGCGCGGCCGTGGCGAGCGGCGCGAGCTGCGTCAAGACCCATAGCGAGGAGCGCGACGGCAAGCTGCGCACCTATCAATCGCAGTACATTCCCCTTCCCGCCACCGCCGAGATGCCGCCGCGCGTGCTGATCGCCTCGGAGGACGTCACCCCGACGGTCGAGGAGCGCGCCAAGCGCGAGCGCATCATGGCCCAACTCGTCACCACGCTGGTCAACGTGATCGACTGCCGCGACCCCTACTCGGCGAACCACTCGGCGTGGGTGGCCAAGGTCGCGCGCGCCATCGCCGAAGAGATGGAGCTCGACGCCGAGGAGGTCGACTGCGTCGAGGTCGCCGGCCGGCTCATGAACCTGGGCAAGATCCTGGTGCCCGAGGCGCTGCTGACCAAGACCACGCCGCTCAGCGAGGAGGAGATCGGGCTCATCCGCGGCGGCATCGGCACCAGCGCCGACCTGCTGGAAGGCGTCGAATTCACCGGCCCCGTCGTCGAGACGCTCAGACAGCTGCACGAACATGCCGGGGACGGGACCACCGCACCCGACGGCGGCGACGTCCTCGTCACCACCCGCATCGTCGCCGCCGCCAACACCTGCGTCGCGCTGGCGAGCCCGCGCGCCTACCGCGCCGGGTTGTCGATCGACGAGGCGCTCGATAGCCTGCTGTCGAAGATGGGCTCGGGCGCCGACCGGCGGGTGGTTCTGGCGCTCGCCAACTACCTCGACAACCGCGGCGGACGCGCCGAGCTCGCCGGCTTGGGGGACGAGCCGGCCGAGGCCTGAGCGGCCCGGCGGATCGTCGCGGGCCGGTGCCGCGCGGCGGAGAATGGACAGGATGGCAAAGCTCTTTGGCCACCCGCGTCACGACCCGGCGAGCCCCGCCCGCGTGCCCGACGGCGTGCGGGTATACGCGATCGGCGACATTCACGGTCGCCTCGACCTGCTGCGCGAGGTCCACGCCCTCGTCGCCGCCGACGCCGCCGGCGCGGCGCAGTGCGGAAATACCGTGGTCTACCTCGGCGACTACGTCGACCGCGGCGTCGACAGCCGCGGCGTCATCGACCTCCTGCTCGACGACCCGCCTGCCGGCTTCGAGACCGTGCACCTCAGGGGCAACCACGAGGACCTGATGCTCCGCTTCCTCGACGACATCGACTTCGGCCCCGTCTGGCTCGACAACGGCGGCGTCGCCACGCTCTTGAGCTATGGGGTGTCGCTCGCCGGGCCACAGAGCCGCGAGGCGACGCTGCAGGTCGCCCAGCGCCACCTCACCGAGCGCCTGCCGGGCCGCCATCTCGCGTTCCTGCGCGCTCTGAGGCCGTGCCACGAGATCGGCGGTTACCTGTTCGTCCACGCCGGCGTGCGCCCGGGCGTGGCGCTCGAGGCGCAGGCCGAGGACGACCTCATGTGGATCCGCGAGGAGTTCCTCGGCTCGAACGCCGACCACGGGCGCGTCGTCGTGCACGGCCATTCGATCCGCCGCGAGGCCGAGCTCCTGCCCAACCGCATCGGCATCGACACCGGCGCCTACGCCACCGGCGTGCTCACCTGCCTGGTGCTCGAAGGCGCCGGGCGCCGCCTGTTGCAGACCGCAGGCTGACATGGCGCGCCCGCTGGCCTGCATCCTCGGCACCGGAGACTGGCCGGAGACCAACCGCGCCGTCGCCTCGGCGCGGCGCTTCGGCCTCGACGCGGCGGTCGGCGTCAGCGGTGCCGAGCAGCACGGTGCGCCGCACGCGGACGCCCGGCGCTACCCGGTCGAATGGCGCGACGACTTCGCCGATGCGCGCAACCAGCTCGCCGAACGGGTGGTCGCGGAGGGCCTGCCCGGCGATTATCTCTTGTGGCTCGACAGCGACG
>JAZFVR010000035.1:0-11028 GCA_036447835.1 Alphaproteobacteria bacterium
GAGCCGGTCGTCGGGGTTGAGCCGCGGCGCGTAGTCGCGCATCGCCCGCGCCTCGACGGCGTCGGGCAGCTTGCGGGTAACGAGGACGACGGGTTTACCGGCCATCGAGCGTTCCTCCCTGCTTTCGTGCGCGGCCCGCCATGATACGCGGGGCGGAAGCGAACACAAGCGGGGCCGGCGGTCTTCCCCACTGATGCGGGGTCAGGTCTTGCATTGCCACATCGGGCGTCGGCGTCGCGCCGTGCCTTAACGCGCCGGGGAGGGTGTCGCGGGAGCAAATGTGGCAATGCAGGACCCGACCCCAAATGCCCTGACCGCAAATGCCCAGACCCCAAACGCCCTGCGCCATTAACAGAAAATTAACCATCCTTAATGAAAGATTGGGCCCGTGACCGGTACGCGCTGTCAATGACAACCCCAGGAGTTCGTCATGCGCTACCTTATCTCGCTAGCCCTGTTCGCGATTGTCGCCCTCTCGGGCGCGCATCCGGCGCGGGCCGAATCGGCGACGTTTTTCCACCTCGGCCCCGAGGTCAGCACGCTCGGCCTCGGTGGCGAGGCGGGACTCCGGTTCAACGATTTCTTCGGCCTTCGCGTCGGCGGCAACTACTTCGATACCAACTTCGACGCCACGCTCGCCGGCACCGAGTACGATCTTGGCTTCGTCCTCGAATCGGCCGGCGCCGTCATCGACGTGTACCCGTTCGGCGGCGGCTTGCGGTTCAGTGGCGGCCTGCGCTGGAACGGCAACAGCATCGACCTCTCGGTGACACCGGCCAACAGCATCGTCATCGGCGGCACCACCTTCACCGCCGCGCAATTGGGGACGCTCTCGGGCGATGTCGATTTCGAGGACTTCGCGCCTTTCTTCGGCCTCGGCTACGAGGGCGACTTCTTCGACCAACGCGTCCTGCTGGCCTTCGGCGCAGGCGTGCTGTTCCAGGGCGACCCCGAGATCGACCTGAGCGCCAGCGGCGTCCTGGCGAACGATCCGGCCCTGCTGGCCGCGCTGCGGCGCGAGGAGAACGACCTCGAGGACGACCTCGATTTTCTCTCCTTCTATCCGGTGGTCTCGCTGTCGCTGACCTTCCGCTTCTAGGCCCGGACCGGCCCGAAACGCCAGGGCTGCGCCGGAACAGCTGCTGCGCCAGAACAGCTAGAGCGAGGTGCGCACGTCCCAGAGCTCGGGGAAGAAACGCGCGCCTACTACCTGCTTGAGGTAGCTGACGCCGGCGGTGCCGCCGGTGCCGCGCTTGTGACCGATGATGCGTTCGACCGTGGTGGCGTGGCGGAAGCGCCATTGCTGGAACCAGTCGTCGAGATCGACCAGCTCTTCGGCCAGCTCGTACAGGTCCCAGTGGGCGTCGGGGTCGCGGTAGACCGCGAGCCACGCGTCGAGCACCGATTGGTGGGCGGCATAGCGCTTGCTCCAGTCGCGCTCCGTGCGGCTCGCGTCGATGGCGAGGCCGCGGCGCGAGAGAAGCCTGATCACCTCGTCGTAGAGGCCCGGGGCGTTGAGCGCCCGCTCGAGCCGCGCGTGCGTCTCGCGGTCGTGCTCGTGGGGCCTCAGCATCGCCCGGTTCTTGTTGCCGAGGACGAACTCGATCATGCGGTACTGGTGCGACTGGAAGCCCGAGGCGTGGCGCAGGTGATGGCGGAAGGTCATGTAGTCGGCCGGCGTCAGGGTGGACAGCACGTCCCACGACTGGATGAGCTGCGATTGCACGCGCGACACGCGCGCCAGCATCTTGAACGCCGGTTGCAGGTCGTCGGCGCGGATGCGCTCGATCGTGGCCGTGAGCTCGTGCAGGACCAGCTTCAGCCACAGCTCGGTCGCCTGGTGGATGACGATGAACAGCATCTCGTCGTGACACTCCGACAGCGGCCGCTGGCATCCGAGCAGTTCGTCGAGGCACAGATAGCCGCCGTAGCTCATATCGTCGCCGAATTCGGTATAGGCGCCTTCCGGAAGCGCCTGCCGATCGTCGTTTTCGCCGGTGTCTGCGGTCATTGCCGTGCTCCAGTGAACGAATGCCGGTCGGCGCGGCGGTTCACGTCACCGCCGCCCGTCTGCGGAATTGGGGGTCGTCCCACGCGCCCGCCTGCATGATGTCGCGCAGGCTCGCCACCGCGTCCCACACGTCGACGTGGCGCAGATACAAGGGCGCGAGGCCGAAGCGCAGCACGTCGGGCGCCCGGAAGTCGCCGATCACGCCACGGGCGATGAGCGCCTGCACGATCGGGTAGCCGTCCGCGTGGCGCAGCGCCACCTGGCTGCCGCGCCGCGCCGCCTCGCGCGGGCTCAGCACCTCGAAACCGGCCTCCCGGCATTCCTGCTCGACCAGCGCGATGAACGCTTCGGTGAGCGCGACCGATTTTTCGCGCAGCGCGCCCATGTCGGCCTCCAGCGCGAGATCGACGCCGGCCTCGAGCGCGGCGAGGCTCAACACCGGCGGTGTGCCGCACAGGGTGCGCGCGATGCCGGCGGCGGGGCGGTAATCGGCATCGAAGGCGAACGGGGCGGCGTGCCCCATCCAGCCCCAAAGCGGGGTCTGCACATCGTCGTGAAGGCGCCGCGCGACGTAGAGGAACGCGGGCGCGCCGGGCCCGCCGTTGAGGTACTTGTAGCCGCAGCCCACCGCGAGGTCGACGCCGCAGCCGCCGAGGTCGAGGGGCACGGCGCCGGCGCTGTGCGACAGGTCCCACAGCATCAGCGCGCCTTGCGCGTGGGCGGCGGCGGTGAGCGCGGCCATATCGTGCATGCGGCCCGAGCGGTACTCGACGTGGGTGATCATCGCCACCGCCGCCCGCCCGTCGATGGCGCCGGCGATGTCTTCGGGCTCCACGCAGCGCAGCTCGTAACCCTGGCCGAGCAGGTCGACCAGCCCTTGCGCGATGTAGATGTCGGTGGGGAAGTTGCCCGCCTCGGTGACGATCACGCGGCGGTCGGGCCTCAGGCGCAGCGCCGCGGCGAGGAGCTTGAACAGGTTGATCGAGGTCGAATCGGCGACCGCAACCTCGCCTTCGCCGGCGCCGATGAGGCGCGCGATCTTGTCGCCGACGCGCCCCGGCATGCCGATCCAGTCATGCGCGTTCCAGCTGCGGATGAGGTCCTCGCCCCACTGGCGCCGGGCGACCTCGTCGAGCCGGGCGACGGTTGCCTTCGGCAGCGGACCGAGCGAGTTGCCGTCGAGGTAGATGACGCCGTCGGGGAGCGCGAAGGCGTCGCGAAATCGCGCGAGCGGATCGGTCGCGTCGCGTTCGGCGAGCGCCTCGCGGGTGAGCCGGCTCACCCGGAAAGGCTCCTGAGCACCGCGCGCACCGGCGCCGCGTCGAGGTTGGCGAGCTTGAGCGGCGGGGCGATGAGTTCGTAGTCGCCGGGCGGCACGGCGTCGAGTACGAGCCCCTCGAGCACCGCCATGCGGTGGCGCCTTAGCGCCTCGTGTGCGTCCATGGTCTTCGAGTCCTGCGGGTCGAGCGACGGCGTGTCGACGCCGACGAGGACGACCCCGGCCTCGGCGAGGAGGTCGATGGTGGCCGCGGCGACCGCGGTGAAGGCGCTGTCCCAGTGGTCGGTCGGCGCACGCTCGTAGGTCCGCAGCAGCACCCGCTCGGCCCGGCCGTCGAGCCGCGCATCCAGATCGCCGGGCTCGACGCACGGGCCGGCGCCGGTCACGTCGATCAGGCGGCAGGGGCCGATATAGGGGGCGAGATCGACCGCGCCCGCCGGCTCGCCCGCGGCATCGTAGTGCAACGGGGCGTCGGCGTGGCTGCCGGTGTGCGTCGACATCGTGAACTTCGAAACGTTGACCGGGCAGCCGTCGCCGAGGTGCCAGGTGCGCGCCTCGGCGTAAGGCGTGTCGCCCGGCCACACGGGAACCCCGGGCCGGATGGGCGGGCTGATGTCCCACAGCGTCATTGACCCGTCCTTATCCTCCGCAGCTTGCACGTCGGCCTGCCGTCGTTCGAGCCGCGCGATCACCCGCGAGCCTGCGACCTCATGCTTAACAGAATATTTACGACGATCGCCCAAACTAAACGCTGGCCTCCCCAATTACCATCCGCGCGGGCGACGCTCCATGTGGATTCTCCTGGTCGAAGACGACATGGCGACGGCGAACAGCATCGAACTGATGCTGCGGGCCGAGGGGTTTACCTGCGATATCACCGAATTCGGCGAGGAAGGCTTAGTGTTCGGCGAGAACTACGCCTACGACCTCATCGTGCTCGACCTGATGCTTCCCGACATCGACGGTCTCGACGTGCTGCAACGTCTCCGCGGCAGGGAGGTCGACACTCCGATCCTCATCCTTTCCGGCCTTGGCGACAGCGAGCACAAGGTCAAGGGGCTCGGCCTCGGCGCCGACGATTACCTCACCAAGCCCTTCGACAAGGCCGAGCTCGTGGCGCACATCCGGGCCATCGCGCGGCGCGCCAAGGGGGATCCGGAGGCGCTGATCCGCAAGGGCCGCCTGACCATGCTGTCGGAGCGCACCGGCGTCCATAACTGAGGCGCGCGCCGCGCGGGCGCGGTCGGGACTCCGCCGACCGCCGCACGCGACCGACATTTCTCGATGAAAGAGTAACAGGAAGGCAGCCCGTCGCGTCGCGGCGGGGCGTCAGGCGAGCTTGCGGAAAACCTTCACGCTGCACGCGAACGAATCGACCTTGACCCCCGATTTGGTGAGGCGGCCCTCGATCCGCGCGAAGCTCGGCTCGACGATGAGGCCCGCCAGCACCGCCGAGTCCATTGATTCCTGGAGGGCCTGGGAGGCACGAAGAATCTTGTCCGCCAGATCACGGTCATCCGGAATCTTGTTCGAGTCTTCGCTCTCGACCAGCTGATGGATGCGGATCGACTTGGATGCCATCTCGGGCGCCTCCTAATCGGCGACCCCACCCGGCTGGCATTCCGGGCACGAGGTCGTCGGTCGCGCCGTCTCCGGCGGTTCATCCTTTGCCGCGGGAACCGCGGTACGCGGGCGGTTTCTGAACTTTCCGCGGCACTTAGGGGTATATGGAAATCATTAACATTCTGTTAATCACTATCGCCGGCGCGCGCTCCGGGGTGCGCGAATCGGCCGCTTCGCCGGCCGATCGTGCCCGGGGGTGCCGGGGCCGAATCACGCATCTCCCTCGCCGCCGCCGGTTCCCGATTGCGACATTAACCCTGCCGGCGTGACTTCGGCGGGCTCCGCGCGGGGGTCGAGCGCGCTGCCGGCGGCCGGAAGGGTCGGCGGCACGGCGACGAAGCCGGCCTGCTCCGCGGTCGGCAGCGGCGACCGCCTCCCCATGCGGTAGGCCACGAATCCACAGAACGCCAGCGGCACGACGGCGAGATAGACGAACAGGCCCGAGGGGCCCATCCAGTCCATCACCAGCGCGGCGGCGGTAGGGCCGGCGCTGGCGCCGACGCCGAACGCGAACAGGAGCCCGGCGCTGGTGGCGACGAAGGTCTCGGGTTCGACGTAGTCGTTGGCATGGGACACCATGAGGCCGTAGATGGGCTGCGAGAACGCGCCGTAGACGCAGGCCAGCGCCAGCACCAGCAGCGGCGTGCCGCCGCCGCTGGCGGCGACCGCCGCGGTGGCGAACGCCGCGCCGACGCCGAGCGTGATCACCACGCGCCGCCTGTCGAAGCGGTCGGAGACGCTGCCGATGGGATACTGCATGACGAAGCCGCCGAGGCGCACGGCGGCCATCAGCAGCGAGATATATATCGCCGTCATGCCGACGCGGTCGGCGTAGACCGGGGCCATCGTCGAGAAGGCGCTCGACGCGAGGCCGGTGGCGAAGGCGCCGACCACCGCCACGGGCGAGACGGCGAACAGCTCGCGCAGGCCGAAGCGCGCCGATTCGCTGAGCTCGGGGTTGCCCGCGCGGGTCAGCGCCACCGGCAACAGCGCCACCGAGAACAGGATCGAGGCGAGCAGGAACAGCTCGTGCCGCATCGGGTCGGCGAGGTTGATCAGCAATGGCCCGCTGCCCGTCCCGAGCGTGAGGGCGATCACGTAGAGCGCGAAGGTGCGCCCGCGCGTCTCGTTCGTCGCCCGGAACTGCAGCCACGATTCGGCGACGATAAGGAGCCCGGCCATCGAGACGCCCATCATCGCGCGCAACGCCGCCCACACCCACGGCACGGGGATCAGCGCGAGCAGCAGCACCGAGATCGCGGAGAGCGCGGCGAAGACGGTGAAGGCGCGGATGTGGCCGACGCGGCGGATCACCCGATCGCAGCGCAGGGTGCCGGCGAGCAGGCCGACGTAGTAGGCCGAGCCGACGATGCCGATCATCTGCGGCGCGACGCCGTCGATCGACATGCGCACGCCGAGGAGCGTGAACAGCAGGCCGCTGGCAAGCCCTAGGAAGGCGACCCCGGCGAGGAGCGCGAAGATCGAGGCGAACACACTAAGCATCGCGCGGCGCTCCGCGTTCCATAACGTGGCCGGGGGCCGGCCGCCGCCGGTGCGCGGGCGACACCATGGGCGAGCGTCCCCGCGGCGTCAAGGACGCGGGGGCGTCAGTCGCCGGCGAACAGGCGCTCGAGCGTCCGCTCCTCGCCCGACGGCAGCGCCGCGGAGGCGTCGGCGATCCACGCGGCGACGTCGGCGAGCACTGCGTCGGCCTGGAGGTCGCGCAGCAGCATGTGGAAGCCCTGCGGGTAGACGGCGACGCGATGGGGCGCGGAAAGCCGGCGCAGCATGGCGTAGGTCGGTTCCTCGGGCACCAGATCGTCGTGCTCGCCGTAGAGCACGAGCGTCGGCACCGTCATGCGCTCGGCGGCGACGAACGCCTCGTCCATCAGATCGACGAGGCCGTAGACGCTGTCGATGCGCGTGTTCTTGATGGTCAGCGGGTCCTTCGACAACGCCAGCAGCATCTCGCGGTTGTCCGACGGCCTGATGCCGAGGCCGCGGCCGCTGGCCGTCGCCCACGGCATGACGTGGGCGCCGAGCCACAGGGATGCGCGGTAGAACGGATTCATCGTTCGCCAGCCCCACACCGCGGGCGCGACGAGCACGGCGCCGTCGACCGCCGGCGCGTCGTCGCGCGCCATCAGCGTCATGATCACCGCCGCCCCCATGCTCTCGCCGACGAGATAGAGCGGCGCTTCCGGGTGCTCGGCGCGGACGAGGCCGGTGATCGCGGCGAGGTCGGCGACCATGGTCTCGGTGCCGGGCCACAGGCCGGCGTGCTCGGTCGCGCCGAAGCCGCGCTGGTCGTAGGCGTAGGTGGTGATTCCGCGCTCCGCCCAGTAGCGCGCGGGCGCATCGAAGGCGTTCGAGTAGTCGTTGAAGCCGTGAACGGCGACGATCACCGCCCTGGTCTTGGGGTTGGCGGGCCACACGCGCAAGGGCAGGCGGGCGCCGTCGGCGGCGCGCAGGTGGTCGCCCTCGAGCCCCGGCGCGACGACCGGCGGGCCGGCGGCCTCGATGTGCGGCGCGCAGGCGGCGAGCGCCGCGGCGAGCAACGCCAGGGCGGGCCGGGTGTGGCGCGCGGGGCGCGCGAGTGAGGCTGTGGCGATCACGACGGCGCGAGTATGGTCCATAGCGGTTAAGGAGTCATGCGGGCGCTTGCCGCGCACGTTCGCTGCGACTATCTTGCGCTGCGCTTGAATCCGGCCATTTCTTCATGCTTGCCCGAACCGTGACATCCGGCTTCCACGTCGTCGACCGCGCCAACTGGTACGGCACCTGGACACTCTATGTGAGGGAGGTGTGGCACTTCCTCAAGACCCCGGTGCGCTCGATCTTCGCGCCGACGGCGACGAGCCTGCTGTTCCTCGCCGTCTTCACGCTCGCGCTCGGCGGCACCGTGCGCGAGGTCAAGGGCGTGTCGCTCGCCGAGTTCCTGGCGCCGGGGCTGGTGATGATGGCGATGGTCCACGCCGCATTCGAGAACGCCGCGGCCTCGCTCGTCCAGGGCAAGCTCCTCGGCAATATCGTCGACATCCTGACGCCGCCGCTGAGCCCCGGCGAGATAACCTTGGCGCTCGTCTTCGGCGGTGCCAGCCGCGCGCTGATGACCGGCGCCGTGCTGTTCGTCGCCATGCAGCCGTTCGTGCCGCTGGTACCCATCCACCCCGCGTTCGTCGTGTTCTACGCCGTGGCGACGTCGCTGCTGCTCGCCATGGTCGGCGTCGTCGCCGGGCTGTGGGCGGCGAAGTGGGACCACCTGGCGGCGTTGACCAACTTCACGGTGATGCCGCTGATGTTCCTCTCGGGCACGTTCTACTCGATCGAGCGCCTGCCCGACGCGTGGCACACGGCGAGCCAGTTCAACCCGCTGTTCTACGTCATCGACGGCTTCCGCTACGGCTTCATCGGCGAGGCCGACGGCGTGCTCGGGCTGGGCGTGGTCGTGGTGACGGTTCTCCTCGCGGCGCTGTGGCTCGTCTGCCACCGGCTGATCGCGGTCGGCTACAACCTCAAGGCCTGAGCGATGACGCCGCCGCACGTGCTGACCGGCCCCGTCAACTGGTACGGCGCCTGGACGCTCTACCTCAAGGAGGTGTGGCGCTTCCTCAAGGTGCCGGCGCAGACGGTGCTGGCGCCGACGGCGTCGACGCTCCTGATGCTCGCCATCTTCTCGCTCGCGCTCGGCGGCGCCCAGCGCGTGGTCGGCGGCGTCGCTTACATCGAGTTCCTGGCGCCGGGGCTGGTGATGATGGCGATGATCACCAACTCCTTCGCCCAGACCTCGTCGAGCCTGGTGATGTCGAAGCTCCAGGGCAACATCGTCGATTTGCTGATGCCGCCGCTGACTCCGGCCGAGATCGCGCTTGCGTTCCTGCTCGGCGGCGTCACGCGGGGGCTCGTCACCGGCGTCTTCCTCACCGCGGCGTTGCAGCCGTTCGTGACGCTGGCGCCGCAGCATCCGGGGTTGAT
The DNA here is from genome assembly GCA_036447835.1 of Alphaproteobacteria bacterium. GTDB lineage: Bacteria > Pseudomonadota > Alphaproteobacteria > JAAXGF01 > JAAXGF01 > JAZFVR01. The sequence goes on from JAZFVR010000035.1 coordinate 8,889, forward strand.
CGTGTTCCATGCGGTGGCGGCGTCGAGCGCGCTGGCGCTGATCGGTGTCGTCGGCGGCATCTGGGCCGAGAGGTTCGACCACATCTCGGCGGTGACGCATTTCGTCGTCACCCCGTTCGCCTTCCTCTCGGGCACCTTCTATTCGGTCGAGCGGCTGCCCGGCGTGTTCCACACGCTGAGCCAGTTCAACCCGTTCTTCTATATGATCGACGGCTTCCGCTATGGCTTCATCGGCGAGGCCGATGGCTCGCTCGCCGCCGGCGTCGCCGTGATGATCGGGCTCAACGTGGCGCTGTGGCTCGTCTGCCACCGCCTGCTGGTGACCGGCTACCGGCTCAAGCCGTGAGCGGCGCGGTTGCCGCCGACGCGGACACGGAAGGAGGATCGACGCCATGCGACTTGACCGCTTCCCGCGAGTGCGCCTCGCGCATCTGCCGACACCGCTCGAGCCGCTGCCGGCGCTGACCAAGCATCTCGGCGGGCCGCGGATCTTCGTCAAGCGCGACGACTGCACCGGGCTCGCCACCGGCGGCAACAAGACGCGCAAGCTCGAGTTCCTCATGGCCGACGCGCTCGAGAAGGGCGCCGACACGGTGATCACCTGCGGCGGCGTGCAGTCGAACCACACCCGCCAGACCGCCGCGGCGGCCGCCAAGCTCGGCCTCGCCTGCCATCTCGTGCAGCAGCAGCGCGCGCCGTGGGACGACCCCGACTACGGCGAGACCGGCAACATGTTCCTCGACCGCCTGCTCGGCGCCCACTTCCATTCGGTGCCCACCGAGGCCGACCGCGCGCCGGGCATGGAGCGCGTCGCCGAGGACTTGCGCGCCGAGGGCGCCAGGCCCTACGTCATTCCCGGCGGCGGCTCGAACGAGATCGGCGGCCTCGGCTACGCCGGATGCGCGCTCGAGATCGTCGAGCAGGCGAAGGCCCAGGATCTCGCGGTCGACTACGTGGTCATCGCCAGCGGCGGCGGCGGCACCCAGGGCGGCCTCGTCGCCGGATTGACCGCGTGCGAGAGCGGCATCCGCGCCATCGGCATCGACATCGACGCCGAGGGCGAGGCGGTCGCCGGGCGCGTGCGGAACATCGCCGGCGCCATCGCCGAACGCCTCGACGTGCGCGGCGGCGTGGCCGACGACGCGGTCGAAGTGAACTTCGACTACGCCGGCGAGGCCTACGGCAGGCCGACGCCCGGGATGGTCGAGGCGGTGACGCTGCTCGCGCGCATCGAAGGACTGGTCCTCGATCCGGTCTACACCGGCAAGGCGATGGCCGGGCTCATCGGCCTCGTGCGCGAGGGCTTCTTCAGGCCCGCCGACACCGTGGTCTTCGTCCACACCGGCGGCACCCAGGCGCTCTACGCCTACCGCTCGGCGTTCGAAGGCGTCTAGGTCGTGTACTCATAAACATCGGCTTGGTCGGGTCTTAACCAGCGCCCCCGATGTCTGCTGGTAGCCGAGTTCTTCAACAGCCTCAGCCAGGACCGGAAGTTCGAGCCCGATGCGCGGCGAATGCCTAGACTGCGCCGTTGGACTCACCCATCGAGCTTCCCTAGACTGCCATCAACAACTCATTCAGGTTAGGGGCGCGCCGGTGGCACGGGAGGGCATCGAGCGAAGGCTCACGACGATCATGTCCGCCGACGTCGTCGGATACAGCCGTCTCATGGCTGGCGACGAAGCCGGGACCTTCGCCCAACTCAAGACCCATCGCAGAGAGGTGATCGAGTCGAAGGCCGCCGAGCATCACGGGCGCGTCGTGAAGCTCACGGGTGACGGCACGCTGATGGAGTTCGCCAGCGTGGTCGACGCCGTGAACTTCTCGGTCGAGGTTCAGCAGGCGATGGTGGAGCGCAATGCCAGTGTCCCCGAGAACCTGCAGATCACGTATCGGATCGGCATCAACCTCGGTGAAATCATCGTCGATGGCGAGGACATTTACGGCGACGGCGTGAACATCGCTGCGCGGCTCGAAGGTCTGGCGGAGCCCGGCGGCATCTGCATCTCCGGCAAGGTCTACGAGGAGGTCAGGAACAAGCTCCCCATCGGCTTCGAGGACCAGGGAGATCAGGAGGTCAAGAACATCCCTGAGCCTGTCCGCGTGTACCGCTGGACCGACGCCATCGCCGCGCCGGCCC
>JAZFVR010000036.1:0-21074 GCA_036447835.1 Alphaproteobacteria bacterium
CGCGCCGACCGCCGAGCCGAACGGGCCGCGAAGTTCGCCCGTCTACCGGGGCGCGATCGTCTCGGACGCGGTCAGTTGACGATGGATACGGCGCGCCGGTTCTGCGACCAGGCCGCCTCGTTGTGCCCGAGAGCGGCGGGACGTTCCTTGCCATAACTGATCGTGTCAATGCGACTCGGGTCGATGCCGAGAGCGATCAGGAAATTCTTGGCCGCGTTCGCACGACGCTCGCCGAGAGCGAGGTTGTATTCGCGCGTGCCGCGTTCGTCGCAATGCCCCTCGATCGTGATCGCCGCGCTGGGGAACTGCTTCAACCAGGCCGCCTGCCGCTCCAGCGTGCGCTGTGCCGCCGGCTTGAGTACGGACTTGTCGAAATCGAAGAAGACGCGATCGCCGACGTTTACGACCAGGTCTTCCTGAGTGCCCGGTGCCGGCCCCATCTGGGTCGTGTCGGCCTCGGCGACCGGAGCGGCCGCAACGCCGGTTCCGCCACCGGTACCAGTCGCGGCACCCCCACCGGCAGTTGAAGCCGATTCCTCGGGCGCAGTCTCACACGCGGCCACCAAGAGCAGCGCCGCGAAAAGGCTTACGAACTTGATCCGCATTTAGAAGTTCTCCTCTGCCGGGATATCTCGGGATGTATTCTTTTAATGAGCGCTGTTCGCACGTCGGAAGGAAACACGACATACGCACCTGTAGACATTGCCGACCCCGACATCGGCTATATGACGGTCGAAAGACGACCGAAAATGCAATCGGACTATACTGTGGCCCCCCTATGGAATCAAGGGGGACCAAGCGGGGTCGGAAGCATCGATCGGCGTCACCATCTGGCGTTCGTTGTAGCCCGTCAAATCGATCGAATACAGCTTGATCGAACCGCTGTCGTTGCCGGTGCCCCGCGTTTCACGGAAGAACATCATCACGCGTCCGTTCGGCGCCCAGGTCGGCCCTTCGACGAGAAAGCCTTCCGAGAGCAGACGCTCGCCGCCGCCGTCGGGGCGCATCACCCCGATGAAGAACTGCCCGCTCAGAATCTTCGTGAACGCGATGAGGTCGCCGCGCGGCGACCACACGGGCGTCGCGTAACGGCCGCGACCGAAGCTGATGCGCTTGACGTTGCTGCCGTTGGCATCCATGACGTAAATCTGCTGCGAACCGCCGCGGTCGGAATTGAACGTGATCAGCTGACCGTCGGGCGAGTACGACGGCGACGTGTCGATCGCCGGATGTCTGGTCAGGCGTACCACCTCGCGCGTGCGCAGGTCCATCGTGTAGATGTCGGAGTTGCCGTTGGTGGCGAGGCTCATGATGATCTTGTTGCCGTCGACCGAGAAGCGCGGCGCGAAGGTCATGTTCGGAAAATCGCCCACCACCTCCTGCTGGCCGGTGTCGATGTCGAGGATGTAGACGCGCGGCTGATCGTGAAAATACGAAAGATACGTGATCTCCTGCGCCGTCGGCGAGAATCGCGGAGTGAGAACGAGATCGCGGCCGTCGGTGAGGAAACGATGGTTGGCGCCGTCCTGGTCCATGATCGCGAGGCGTTTCTTGCGCCGGTTCGGCGGCCCGCTCTCGGCGATGTAGACGATGCGGCTGTCGAAGTAGCCGTCCTCGCCGGTCATGCGGCGGTAGATTTCGTCGGAGATCTTGTGCGCGATGCGCCGCCATTTGGCGTGCGCGGCGCGGAAGATGAATCCGGTCATCTGCTGCTCGGCGAAGACGTCCCACAGGCGGAACGTGACCTTGATGCGGCCGTCGATCTCGCGCTCGACGGTGCCGTTGACCAGCGCCTGGGCGTTGATCTGGCGCCAGTCGCCAAAGCGCGGCCGCACCTTCATCGCCTCGGGCTTCTGGATGAACGCGCGCGGATCGATGGGCCGGAACAGGCCCGAGCGAGCGAGATCGGCCGAAATCACCTGGCCGATGTCCTCGCCGAGCCGGAACTCGGTGTCGGCGCCGACGAGGCGGGTGATGGCGATCGGCATGGGCTCGACGTTGCCGCGGGTGATGTCGATCCTGAGCTCGGCCGCCGCCGGCGGGCACGCGGCAACCGCCAGCACGAGGACAAGCAACGTCAGCATTGGCAAACGGGGATCGCGGATGCTGATTCTCATGGTCTCTCCTAGCCTGGGCATCGTCTTGCCATGGAAATTATGGGCGCGCAACGTCGGCTCAAGCGGGCGGCTTGAAGCGGAACGTGATCTCGCGCCACTGGTCGTATTTTTCCGGCGGCAGGTTTTGCAGCGGGCTCGCCTGCAATACCGCGCGCCGCGCGCTCTCCGCCATCGACCGGAAGAACTCCTCGCCCTGCTGCCGGAGACGGCTCTGGTCGACGATCTGGGCCGCGGCCACGGTTCCGTCGGGCTGCAACCGGATGCGAATCTCCACCTCGAGCTCGCCGGCGTCGCGGGCGCCGATGGGCACGTTCCATCTGTCCTCGACCTGCCGGCGGATGGCGTCGATCACGCTCAGCGACAGCGGCTCGTTGCGCGCCGAGATTATCGTGCTCTTGCGCGGCGTCTCGGCCGCTTTCGGTTTCGCCTCCGCAACCGGCTCGGACGGTTCCGGCGACTGCTTCGGCTTCGCCGCCAGGTCCTTCAACAGCGTCGAGAAGTTCTGCTGCGGCTCGGGCTCCGGCTTCGGCTCGGGCTTTTCCTCGGGCACCGGCTTCGGCTCGACTTTCGCCACCTGAACCGGCTTGGGCGGCGGCGGCGGCGCGATCTTCGCCGGTTCGACCTCGGCCGCCTTGGGCGGCGGCGGCGGCTCGGGCGCCTTCTCGGGCACTGGCTTGGGAGGCGCCACCACCTTCGGCGCCGAATCGGGCGGCGGCGGAATCGCGGCCTCCTTCACCGGTTCCTTCGGCGCCGGGGGTTCGGGCTCGTTCGCCGGCTCCGGTTCCGGCTCGGGTTCCGGCACGGCCCGGGGCAGCATCGTTTCGTCGGCGACGGTATAGATCTCGACCGGGATGGCTTGTTCGAACAACTCGTCGGACAGGAACAGCGTCGGCACCCCGATCAGCACCAGCAGCACCACGAAGATATGCAGGATTGCCGAATATGTCGCGCCGCGCCGCACTGTTCACTCCGTCGTCGTTCTCGTTCACCTGGGACGCACGGCGATGAGCGCGACCCGGTTGAAGCCGGCCTCGTTGAGCGTGCCCATCACCTGCATCACCCGTCCGTAGTCGATCGACTTGTCGCCGCGCACGAAGATGCGTGTCTCGGCCTTCTGCGAGGTCACGGCGCTGAGCCGCGGCGCGAGTTCGTCGAGCGTGATCTCGGTGTCCTGCAAATAGATCTTGCCCTGGGCGTCGATCGTTACCGCGAGCGGCTCGTCCTGGCCGCGGATCTCTGGCACCTCGCCCTCGGGCAGGTCGACGGGGACGCCCACGGTCAACAACGGCGCCGTGATCATGAACACGACCAGCAGCACCAGCATGACGTCGACGAACGGCGTCACGTTGATCTCGCTCATCAGACTGCGCGCTCGGCGACCGCCGCGTTGCGCGCGGGCATTGACGTCAGCGGCCATCAGGCGACCTCCTCCCCTTCGAGCTGGCGCGAGAGAATCGCCGAGAACTCGGCCGAGAACGCCTCGAGCCGGCCCTCGTAGCGGTTGAGATCGTTGGACAGCTTGTTGTAACCGACGACCGCCGGGATCGCCGCCACCAGGCCGAGGGCGGTGGCGAACAGCGCCTCGGCGATACCCGGAGCGACCACCGCGAGCGAGGTGTCCTTGCTCGCCGCTATCGACTGGAAGCTGTTCATGATCCCCCACACCGTCCCGAACAGGCCGACGAAGGGCGCCGTCGAGCCCACGGTGGCGAGGAAGTTCATGTAACGATCGAGGAAATCGACCTCACGGTCGAGGGTGAGCTGCATCGCCTGGCTGATGCGCTGCTGCAGGCCGACGACGAGGCCGTGCCCGTTGGCCGCGAAATCGTGCGGCAGCGAGCGCCGCCACTCGGCCATGGCGGCGACGAAGATCGCCGCCATCGGATGGTTGGGGCGCGTGCCGACGCGGTCGTAGAGCTCTTCGAGCGAGCCTCCCGACCAGAACGCCTCCTCGAACTTCTCGGCGAGAGCGCGCAGGCGGCGGAAGCGCATGACCTTGTCGAAGATGATCGTCCAGGACCAGAACGATGCGACGACGAGCAGCAGCATGACCCCCTTCACCACCGGGTCGGCCTCCAAGAACAGCCCCCACATCGACAGGGGATCGGCGCCGACGGAGCCGGGGAGGGTTACGGTTTCGACTGCGGTCTCTTGCATCGGCGACGCTTTCGGCTGGGGTCAAACGAAGGGCTGCAGCGCCGCGCGCAGGCCCGCCGGCAGGCGCGAGGGCCGGCCGGAGGGGGTCATGAACGCGAGCTTGAGCGCGAGCCGCGCGACGTCGACGTTCTCGCGGCGCACGACCTGCTCGATGCGGGCGCTCGCCCCGCCGAGCCCGAGAATGCGCGTGCACACTTCGAGCTCGTCGTCGAGGCGCGCCGGGCGCAGGTAGTCGATCTCGCAGCGCCTGACCGCCCAGCCGGCGCCGGTTTCGGCGCCGAGCCCAGTGTGACTCGCGCCGAGCAGGCGCATCCATTCGGTGCGCGCCCGCTCGGCGAACTTGAGGTAGTTTGCGTAGTAGACGATGCCCGCGGCGTCGGTGTCCTCGTAGTAGACGCGGACCGGGAAGCGGTGGATGTCGCCGTCCATTCGTCCCGAGGCGCTAGGCATCGGCGGCCTCCTCGCTCTCGAGCATGTCGAGCTGTTCGGCGAGCGCCCGCGGTATGGCGAGGCCGAGATGGCGGAAGCTCGAGGGCGTGAGCGCGCGGCCGCGCGAGGTGCGCTTGACGAACCCCTGCTGGATGAGGAACGGCTCGATCATCTCCTCGATCGCGTCGCGCTGCTCCGACAGCGCCGCCGCCACCGTCTCGACGCCGACGGGGCCGCCGGCGTAGTGCTCGGCGATGCAGGCGAGATAGCGGCGGTCCATGGCGTCGAGACCGCGGCCGTCGACCTCGAGGCGGGTAAGCGCGGCGTCGGCGGCCCCGGCGTCGATGGGGTCGATGCCGGCGACGGCGGCGATGTCGCGCACCCGGCGCAGCAGCCGCGCCGCGACCCGCGGTGTGCCGCGCGCGCGCCGCGCGATCTCGGCGGCGCCGTCGGGAGTGAGCGGCGCATCGAGCACGTGCGCGCCGCGGCGCACGATCTTCTCGAGCTCGTCCACCTCGTAGAACCCGAGCCGCAAGGGGATGCCGAAGCGCTCGCGCAGCGGCGTGCTGATCAGGCCCGAGCGCGTGGTCGCGCCGATCAGGGTGAACGGCTGCAGTTCGAGCCGCACCGAGCGCGCCGCCGGCCCTTCGCCGATGATGAGGTCGAGCTGAAAGTCCTCCATCGCCGGGTAGAGGATCTCCTCGACCACCGGGTTGAGGCGGTGGATCTCGTCGATGAACAGGACGTCGCGCGCCTCGAGATTGGTGAGCAGCGCCGCGAGGTCGCCGGCGCGCGCGAGCACCGGCCCCGAGGTGGCGCGGAAGCTGACGCCGAGCTCGCGTGCGACGATCTGCGCCAGCGTCGTCTTGCCGAGCCCCGGCGGCCCGTGGAACAGCACGTGGTCGAGCGCCTCGCGCCGGCCGCGCGCGGCCTCGATGAAGATACGCAGATTGTCGCAAACCTGGCGCTGGCCGGTGAACTCGCCCAGCGTCGCCGGCCTGAGGCTCGCTTCGGCGGCGTCCGCGACGTCGAACTCGGGGGCGAGCACGCGCTCGTCGCTCATCGCGCCAGCTCCCTGAGGCCCGCGCGGACGAGGGCGTCGACCTGAGCATCGCCGCCGATCTCGCGCGCCGCGCCGGCGACCGCCGCCAGCGACTCGCCGCGGCGGTAGCCGAGGTTGACGAGCGCCGAGACCGCGTCGGCCTCGGCGCCGTCGGGCGCGAAAGCGGCGATCGTTCCCGCCAGCGCCGCCGCTGGGCCGAGCAAGAGGTTGCCCACGGCATCGCGCAGCTCGCTGACGATGCGGCCGGCGAGCTTGCTGCCGACCCCGTTGGCCTGGGCGACCGCGGCCTTGTCCTGGGCGGCGATCGCGGTGGCGATCTCGCCGGGACCGAGCACGGTGAGGATGGCGAGCGCCACGCGCGCACCCACCCCTTGCACCGTCTGCAGCAGGCCGAACCAGTGGCGCTCGGTCTCGTCGAAGAAGCCGTAGAGGTGGATGTAGTCCTCACGCACGTGGGTATCGACGAACAGGCGCACGGACTCGCCCGGCTCAGGCAGCGCACGCAGGGTGCGGCCCGAACAGTACACCAGGTAGCCGACGCCGCCGACGTCGACAACCGCCGAATCGGCGGCGATCGAATCGAGCCGGCCCGAGAGCCTGGCGATCACGACGCCGCCTCGGCCTCGGCCCAGCGCGCCTGCGTCGACGCGTGATGGGCGTGGCAGATCGCCACCGCCAGCGCGTCGGCGGCGTCGCTGCCCTCGGGCAGGCAGCCGGGAAGCAGGCGGCGCACCATCTCGGCGACCTGCTCCTTGCCGGCGTGGCCGCTGCCGACGATCGACTTCTTGACCAGGTTGGTGGCGTATTCGCTCGCCGGGACGCCGGCGAGCGCCGGCGCCAGCAGCACGACGCCGCGCGCCTGGCCGAGCTTGAGCGTCGAGACCGCGTTCCTGTTGACGAAGGTCTCCTCGACCGCGGCGGCGTCGGGCCGGTAGCGCGCGATGATGTCGCGCAGGCCCTCGTGGAGCTGCACCAGGCGCAGCGACAGCGGCTTGCCGTTGTCGGTCGTCACCGTGCCGTGGGCGACGTGGCGCAGGCGGTTGCCGGCGACGTCGATGACGCCCCAGCCGGTCTTCCGCAGGCCTGGATCGAGGCCGAGCAGTCTCATGCGGTCGTCGTCTCCTCCGCCTCAGGCGCTGAGCTTCTCCATGACGTCGTCGGAGACGTCGTAGTTTGCCGATACGGTCTGCACGTCGTCGTTGTCCTCGAGCGCCTCGAGCAGCTCGAATAGCGATCGCGATTGGTCCTCGTCGAGCGGAATCAGGGTTTGCGGCTTCCACACGAGGCGCGCGCTCTGGGCCGGCCCGAAGCGCCCCTCGAGGGCGTCGCGCACCTCGTTGAAGCGGTCGGGCTCGCAGGTCATCTCGTGACCATGGGCACCCGAATCGCAGTCGTCGGCGCCGGCCTCGATGGCGGCCTCGAGCATGGCGTCGGCGGTCGCCGCTTCGGGCGCATAGGCCACCGAGCCGACGTGATCGAACATGAAGGTGACGCTGCCGGTCTCGCCCAGGGTGCCGCCGGCCCTGGCGAACGCGGCGCGCACCTCGGCCGCGGTGCGGTTGCGGTTGTCGGTGAGTGCCTCGACGATCACCGCAACACCGCCGGGGCCGTAGCCCTCGTAGCGGATTTCCTCGAAATTGACGCCGTCTTCATCGCCGCTGCCGCGCCTGATCGCCCGTTCGACCGTGTCCTTGGGCATGTTGGCCGCCTTCGCCGCCTGGATCGCCGCGCGCAGCCTGGGGTTCATCGCCGGGTCGGGAAGGCCCGAGCGCGCCGCCACGGTGAGCTCGCGTATGAGCTTGGTGAACACCTTGGCCCGCTTGGCGTCCTGCGCGCCCTTGCGGTACATGATGTTCTTCCATTGCGAGTGACCAGCCATCGTCCGCCGTTGACCGTATCCGTAACCGTATATTGACAAGGTGGAAGGTCAGAATACCATATCCAGTGGTTAACGGAACCAGGAACGCTATCGAAGCAATGTGGCGAGAATTGGGCGTCCCGGGACGGGTGGCGTTGTATCCCGGGACCTGTCGAAGGGCAACTACGGAAAGAGGATCGCTTCGAGTCTCGCCAGCACCTCATCGACGAGTTGTTGCGGCGCTTCACCGTGAAACGCCGCGTCGCGCGCCGGCCAATCGACGCTCCGCAAGTGGTCCGACAGAACGACGCCGGTGACATCTGCGCCCGGAGGGATCGGCACTTCGAACGCGCCACCCTTTACTTGATTGGTTACCGGACACACGAATGCAAGCCCGGTCGCAACATTATAGCGCATCGGCGACAGCACCAGCGCCGGCCGGCGTCCCGCCTGCTCGATGCCGGCCGGCGGGTCAAAGTCCAGATACACGAAATGTCCGCGGTCGGGTTGGTAGGGCTGCATACTGCGCCGCTACCAAACCTCTTTGCCCCTCGGCGCGCCCCAATCGGTTTCTTCGTGAGACGTCTCGGGTCTGGTGTCGGCAAGAAGATCATCCAAACGGTACTGCGGACGGGCAGGACTGACGACGAGACAGCCCGCCTCGACCCGCAGGTCGACGGCTGTCCCCTCGACGATACGCGCATCGGCGGCCAGCCTCTTGGGCAGCCGCAGCGCCAGACTGTTGCCCCATTTCGCGACGGTGGCTCGCACGGGAATCCCTCCTATTTGGTATATACATAGAAGATACTACCGGCCTCACTCCGTCAAGACCGAACGTGACCCAAGGCGCGAGCTCGATTCGCTTGACGGCGCGCTAATCGTCGGCGCGCGCGACCATGTCGTCGAGGCGGGTAACGCGCCGGTAGAGCGTGCGGCTGCGCGCCAGCAGATCGCGCAGCTCGGCCGGCAGCGCGGGCTCGTCCTCGCCGCCGGCGTCGAGGCAGACCGGGTGCCGGGCGAGCCGGTGGCTCTCGTTGCGCGATTCCTCGCGCGTCATCTCGCCGGCGTGGACCGCGCGCTGGATGAGGAGCCACGCCATGATGTGACCGAGGCGCGCGGTAACGCGCAGCGCCTCCTGGGCGTTGACCAGCCCGGTGACCGGCCGGTCGCGGACGAGGATCTCGGCGACGACGAAGTAGTCGCGCGCCTCGCGCAGCATGGCACACGTCTCGTCGTAGGTTTTCGAAAAGAACGTCGTGGCCGCGAGGCCGCTTCCCGTCGATGACGTCGGCGAGCCCTTCGCCATTAACCCTATCCGCTGCCTGCAACACTTTTCTACCTCGGGACGATGGCATATCACCCTTAAGAGTATCCTTAGTTAGCAAAGAGTTAAGCCCCGCCCGGCGGGCCCGGAACGCGTCGTCAGACCATCCGCCGAAGCGCATCGAGCGTCTCGTTGGGGCGTTCGGCCACGACCATGTGGCCGCAGCCGGCGAAGCTCACGATCTCGGAGTCCGCTATCGCCCCGGCGAGCGCGCGGGCCCGCCCGAGCGGCGTCATCACGTCGCTCTCGCCGGTGATCAGCAGCGTCGGGCAGGCGACCTTCGCGGCCGAGGTCAGGCCCTCCTCATACGCATCGCACGCCGCGAGGTCGGCGGCGAGCACGCCCGGCGCCGCGCGCTCGAGAAGGCGCAGGGCGACGCCCATGACCCACAGGCCGGGCGCCGGCTGGCCGCCGATGTGGCCGGTGCGACCGTGGCACCACGAGGCCATCAGCTCGACCGCGCGGTGATCGTTGGCTTGCGCTGCGGCGAGCAGCTCGGGGTGCACCGGCATCGCCGCCGCGGCGCCGGCGAGCACCAAAGCGCGCACCCGCGCCGGCGCCCGCGCCGCCGCCTCGAGCGCCACCGCCGCGCCCATGCTGAAGCCGACGAGCGCCGCGCTTTCCACGCGCGCGGCGTCGAGCAGGCGCAGGAGCCAGTCGGCCATGGCGCCGATGGTCGTGAGCGGCGGCCCCGCCGAGCCGCCGTGCCCGGGCAGGTCGACCGCGAGCACACCGCGCCCCGACTGCGCGAACCAGCGCGCCGCGAGCACCCACATGGTGCGGTCGAGGCCGGCGCCGTGAACGAAGACGACGCAGGGGCGCGCCGCGTCGAGAGCGACGCCGCCGGTGCCCGCGTGGACACGCCGGCCGTCAACGGTGAGCTCCACGTATCAGCCCTTCTGCGAGGCGCCGAGCGCGCGGTCGAGGTCGGCGATGAGATCGTCGGGATCCTCGAGCCCGACCGAGATGCGCACCAGTTCCTCGCCGACGCCCGCCTCGGCGAGCGCCTCGGCGTCCATCTGCTGGTGCGTCGTGCTCGCCGGGTGGATCACCAGCGAGCGCGCGTCGCCGACGTTGGCGAGGTGCGAGAACAGGTCGAGCGCCTCGATGAAGCGCCGCCCGGCGGCGCGCCCGCCCTTGATGCCGAAGCTCGGTATGGCGCCCGAGCCGCGCGGCAGCAGGCGCTTGGCGAGTTCGTGGTCGGGGTGGCTCTCGAGCTCGGGGTAGGCAACCCACGCGACCGTCTCGTGGCCGTCGAGGAAGGCGACGACCTTGCGCGTGTTCTCGACGTGTCGCGCCATGCGCAGCGGCAGCGTCTCGACCCCCTGCAGGATGTAGAAGGCGTTGGCCGGGCTCATGCAGGCGCCGAAGTCGCGCAGGCCCTCGACCCGCGCGCGCGTGGCGAAGGCCTGGGGGCCGAACTCGTCGGCGAAATTGACGCCGTGATAGCCGGCGTAGGGCTCGGTGAGCGTCGGGAACAGGCCCGAGGCCTGCCAGTCGAAGCGCCCGCCGTCGACGAGCACGCCGCCGATGGCGACGCCGTGGCCGCCGAGGAACTTGGTCGCCGAATGGAGCACCAGGTCGGCGCCGAAATCGAGCGGCTTGCACAGCCACGGCGTCGCGAAGGTGCTGTCGACCAGGAGCGGCAGGCCGCGGGCGTGCGCCATCTCGGCGACGCGCGGCATGTCGAGCACCTCGAGGCGCGGATTACCGAGGATCTCGCCGTAGACGAGCCGCGTCTCGGGGCGGATGGCGGCGGCGAAGGCGTCGATGTCGCGCGGGTCGACGAAGGTGGTGTCGATGCCGAAGCGCGGCAGCGTGTGGGTGAACAGGTTGACGCTGCCGCCGTAGAGCGCCCGCGACGAGACGATGTGGCCGCCCGCCCCCATCAGCGTCGCCACCGCGAGATGGAGCGCCGCGTGGCCGCTCGCCGCGCACACCGCGCCGACGCCGCCCTCGAGCGCCGCGACGCGCTCCTCGAGCACCGCCGTGGTGGGGTTCGAGATGCGCGTGTAGATGTGGCCGGCGCGGGCCAGGTTGAACAACGCCGCGGCCTCGTCGGTGTCGCGGAACACATACGACGTGGTCTGGTAGATGGGCACGGCGCGCGCGCCGGTCACCGCGTCGGGCTGCTGGCCGGCGTGGATGCTCAAGGTGTCGAAGCGGTGGAATTTCGGGTCGACCATGGCGGCCTCCCTTGGGAGCCTGTGCGGGAAGCCGCACGGTACACAGCGCCCGGCGCAGCGTCCAGCCGCGCCCAATTTCGCAAGATAAAAGGGGCGCCCGGATTCGCGCAAAAAAATGAGCCGCCATTGCAGCGGCTCAAGTTACAGGGAGGCTTCAGAAAGTCCGGAGAACACACCAGGGATCAGGGAAATCCCGAGGCGTGATGAGGACAATAGGCGGCGTTCCTTAAAATATGGTTAACGGAATGTGACCACGGAAATTTATTTTTACCAAGATGCAGATTTCTTTAAGCTGGCCGTGCGCCGCCTCGCGCCGGGGGTCGATAAATGGCGGAAATGCTGGCTTTGCTCGTCGTCATCGGCGGCTTCGCGCTGCCGCTCGCGCATGTGGCGCTATCGCCGCGCGGCGGGCCCTACCGGCCGCCGCCGGGGGCGCGCTGCCCCCTCGGCCCGCGCACCGGCTGGCTGGTCATCGTGCTGCTGCTCGGGCCCGTGGGCTGGCTGCTCTACATGCTGCGCCGGGGCTGAGCCGGGCGCCGCGCACCCACGCTATTTGCGGAAGACGCTGTCGGCGGCGCTGAGCGCGGCTTGCTTGGTCGAGATGTCCACCCGGACGCGGGCGATCTCGGCTTCGAGCTCGCCGATGTAGTCGTTGAGCGCCTCGATCGCCATGCCCTCGAGCTTGCGCGGAAACGGCGTTTCGACTTTCGGCTTGAGGTCCTCGTCTTCCATCGCCAGGCTCCCTCGCGGTCGTGCTTTCCGCTCCCCCTCTCACGGACGCATCGAGTATAGGCGCACGCGCGCTTATCCGGTAGGGTCGCGGCGCCGACAAACGGGAGGGAACGACCATGCACCGTGTTCTGATTACCGGCGCGGCGGGGGCGATCGGCTCGGTGCTGCGCGAGGGGTTGCGCGGCCACTACCCGGTGTTGCGCCTGTCCGATATCGCGCCGCTCGGCGAGGCGGCGGCGGGAGAGGAGCTCGACGCCGCCGACCTCGGCGACCTCGCGGCGCTCGAAGCGGCGATGGAGGGCGTCGACGCCGTCGTCCACCTCGGCGCCACCTCGGTCGAATCGGACTGGGCCGCGATCCACGCCAACAACATCGTCGGCGTCTACCACGTCTTCGAGGCGGCGCGCCGGCAGGGCGTCGCGCGCGTCGTCTTCGCCAGCTCGAACCACGCCATCGGCTATTACCGACGCGACCGGCGCATCGGTCCCGACGTCGCCTTGCGGCCCGACAGCCGCTACGGCGTCAGCAAGGCGTTCGGCGAGGCGCTGGGCAGCCTCTACGCCGACAAGCACGGCATCGGCGTGGTCTGCCTGCGCATCGGCTCGTTCCAGCCTCGGCCCCTCAACGTCCGCATGCTGAGCACCTGGCTCAGCCACCGCGACACGATCCAGCTCGTGCGCCGCTGCCTCGATGCGACCGACCTCCATTTCGAGATCGTCTACGGCGTCTCGGCCAACGATCGCGGCTGGTGGGACAACCCGGGCGGCGAGCGCATCGGCTACCGCCCCGAGGACAACGCCGAGGACTTCGCCGCCGAGATCCTCGCCAAACAGGCGCCCGACGACGAGCCCGAGGCCGAGCGCCTGTTCCACGGCGGGCCGTTTTGCGCCATGGAGTTCTCGGGCGACCTCGGGGACATCGACTGAGGCCCGCGCCGCAACTCCGCGCTTTCATCCGCGGGCGCGGTGAGGCAGAGTACCGGGCCCGCCGCGGATATCCCCTGGCCCTACAGAGCACGACCACGAGAGCACGACCATGACCGACGCCGCGCCGATGACCGCCATCGAGATCGCCGAGCCCGGCGGGCCCGAGGTGCTGCGGCCGGTCGAGCGGCCGCGCCCCGAGCCCGGTCACGGCGAGGTGCTCGTCAGGGTCGCCGCCGCCGGCGTCAACCGGCCCGACGTGCTGCAGCGCAAGGGCGGCTATCCGCCGCCACCGGGGGCCCCGGACATCCCCGGACTCGAGATCGCCGGCACGGTGGCGGCGCTCGGCGCCGGCGTCTCGGAGTGGAAGGAGGGCGACGCGCTGTGCGCGCTGGTCGCCGGCGGCGGTTATGCCGAGTACTGCACCGCGCCGGCGGCGCAATGCCTGCCGGTGCCCGCGGGCTTCGACATGGTCAAGGCGGCGGCGCTTCCCGAGACCTTCTTCACGGTGTGGACCAACGTGTTCCAGCGCGCCCGGCTCGCCGGCGGCGAGCGCTTCCTCGTGCACGGCGGCTCGAGCGGCATCGGCACCACCGCCATCCAGATCGCGGTGGCGCGCGGCAGTCGCGTCTTCGCCACCGCCGGCTCGGCCGAGAAATGCGCCGCCTGCGAGCGCCTCGGCGCCGAGCGGGCGATCAATTACCGCGACGAGGACTTCGTCGCCGTGGTCAAGGAGCTCACGCAAGGCGAAGGCGTCGACGTGATCCTCGACATGGTCGGCGGCGATTACATCGCGCGCGACATCGCCGCGCTCAGGCCCGAGGGCAGGCTCGTGCTCATCGCCTTCCTCGGCGGCTCGAAGGCCGAGCTCGACTTCCTGCCGCTGATGCTCAAGCGGATCACCGTGACCGGTTCGACGCTCAGGCCGCGCAGCATCGAGGAGAAGGGCGCCATCGCCGCCGAGCTCAGGGCCGAGGTGTGGCCGCTGCTCGACGCCGGCACGATCGCCCCGGTGATCGATTCGACCTATCCGCTCGCCGACGCCGCCGAGGCCCACCGCCGCATGGACTCGGGCGCGCATATCGGCAAGATCGTGCTGACCGCGTGATCGCGCGCGCCGTCGCTTGGCCGTTGCGCGCGAGCACGAATTACGCCTATATCGTCGAATTATGCCTATATCGTGGGGAAGCGGATCGTTGACGCCTGACGCGCCCCCGACATACTTGGTTCGAATCGCTCGGGAAGAGCGCTCGGGAGAATTCGAGGAGGAGTCATGGTGCAGCCGCTGATGCCCAAGGCCACAGCCGTGTGGCTCGTCGACAACACGACCTTGACCTTCGAGCAGATCGCCAATTTTTGCGAGATTCACGGGCTCGAAGTGCAGGCGATCGCCGACGGCGAGGTCGCTGCCGGCATCCTTGGCCTCGACCCGGTGGTCAACGGGCAGCTGTCGCGCGAGGAGATCGAGCGCTGTTGCAACGACCCGGGCGCGCGCCTGGTGATGACCAAGCCGCGCGACCTGCCGGCGATCAAGGGCCGCAAGACGCGCTATACGCCGGTCTCGAAGCGCGCCGACAAGCCCGACGCCATCGCCTGGCTGCTGCGCAACCAAGCCGAACTCATCGATTCGCAGATCACCAGGCTGCTCGGCACCACCAAGGCGACGATCAACGCGGTGCGCGAACGCACCCACTGGAACAGCGCCAATATCAAGCCGCGCGATCCGGTGCTCCTGGGGCTGTGCTCGCAGTCCGACCTCAACGCGGCGATCGCCCGCGCCGAGGCCGCGGGCCGCGGGCCGGAAACGGCCCAGCCCGCCAAAGGCAAGAGCGCCACCGCCGCCGAGCCGGCGCCCGAGGCAACACCCGAGCCCGAGCCGGAGCCGGCGCCAGAGGCGACATCCGAGCCCGCGGCGACCCCCGAGCCCGAACCCGGGGCGACACCCGAGCCCGAAACCGAGCCTAAGCCGACGCCCGAACCCGGGAGCATGAGCGGGCTCTGACGCCAGCCTGGTTCACCGGCAATCGTTTTCGATTCTTCGGCACTCTAGCGTTTCGCCACAACGCCGAGCGCGCCCACGACCGCCTTCGCCGCGGCGACGCCGGTGATGTAGGCGCCGTGGCAGGTGGCGAAGAACTCGCGCGATGTCGCCTCGCCGGCGAAAAACAGGCGCTCGTCGATGGGCGCCGCCAGATCGGCGCGGTCGCGGGCGTGCCCCGGCAGGGCGCAGGAATAGGCGCCGCGCACGAACAGGTCGCCGTCCCACGCGCTGCAGCGCGTCGCGACGACATGCCTGGCGATGTCGGCGCCATAGACGCCCTTGAGCCTTTCGACGGCGTAGTCGACCATGGCGGCCGGACCCGACTTCTCGAGCGAGGCGCTGAAGCGCCCGCCCACGAGCCCGACGATCAGATCGCGGTCGAACTCGCGCACCCGGAAGACGATCGATTCCGGGGTGTCGGCATAGACCATGAAGATGCCGCGTTCGGCGGCGTCGAGCGCGCCGGGGGCGAACTCGAGGCCGATGCGGTTGTGACTGCCCAGCGGCAAGCCCTCGATGGCGGCGCGCTTCCAGTCGGGTAGCGGCGGGTCGAAACGGATGTCGCCGGCGCCGAGCACGCCGGTCGACACCGTGACGATCGCCTTGCGTGCCGCCACGGTCCCCTTGGGCGTCGTCACGTTGATGTCCGTGCCACCCCAGTCTATGCGCTCGGCCCGCGCGTTGAGCGCCACCGGGACGTCGGCGAAATGGCGCGCGACCAGCGCGCCGTAGCCATCCCGGAGCGGCCAGTTCTCGCCGGTGTCGTTGTAGCTGGCGGCGTCCACCGTGGAAATCTGGTCGGAATCGACCGAGGTCAGCATCGACATCCAGAGATCGAACGCCGGCGTCCAGCGGTCCTCGCGCGGTGTGACGTCGGTGAAGGCGACGTCGCGCCCGGCGCGCGCGGCGGCCCTGATCGCGCCGTGGCAGCGCTCGACGAACGCCAGGTGCGCCTCTTCCTCCTCCGCGCTCGCCCAGCGACCGCTGAGATGGATGGGCCAGGGCCACGCATCCTTGGCATAGTCGAAGCCGTGCGCATCGGCGATCGCCACATAGGGGTTGAGGCTCGCCGAATGCATCCAGTGGCAGCCGAGGTCGAAGGGAAAGCCGAAGGCCTCGGTGTCGGTCAGGGCGCGCCCGCCGATGCGGTGCGCGGCCTCGAGAAGCGTCACGCTGAGGCCCGCCTCGTGCGCCGTTCTGGCCGCCGCTAGACCCGCCGAACCGGCGCCGACGACGACCACATCGACCGACGATGCTTGTTTATTCATGCTCCCTCTCCGGCCCCAAGCAGATGCCGGCAATTTCGCCGGACTCCCGGCCGCCCGTGATTTCGACAAGATTATCATAGCGCCGCGCCGGGACCGCCCGGTACTGTGACGCGCACGCGAGCGCCGTCGAACGCGGCGGCTATCGGCCAGGGTAATGTCGGGAGGAGAGATGAGCGGCTTTACCGAGTGCTTTCGCGCCGTGGTCTACCCGTGGCATTGCGACCACCAGAACCACCTGACGACGATGCACTACGTCGGCTTCTTCGATCAGGCGTGCTGGCACCTGATATCGGCCATCGGCCTCACCCAGGACAGGCTGCACCGCGAGGGCCGGGGCTTCGTCGACGTCAAGCAGACGCTCGAATACATGGCCGAGCAGCCGGTCGGCAGCCTGGTGGTCATCGAAAGCGGGATATTGCGCATCGGCAACTCGTCGTTCACTCACTTCCACCGCATGAAGAACTCGGAAACCGGCGTCCTCGCCGCGACGTCGGAGAACGTATCGGTGTTCTTCGACTTGCGCGCCCGCGCCAAGATGGACATCGGCGACGATCTGCGCCAGCGCATGACCGAGTACATGGTCGAGCGCGACGGCTGATCCGGCGCGCAGCCCCGTTCAGGCCGCGCGACTGCCGGCGAGTTCCGAGAGATCGACCCCCTCATGTTCGAGCAGCCAGCGCTTGCGCTCGAGGCCGCCGGCGTAGCCGGTGAGCCTGCCGTCGGCGCCGATCACCCGATGGCAGGGGACGACGATGGCGACGGGGTTGAGCGAATTCGCCAGGCCCACGGCGCGGCTCGCGGTCGGCTTGCCCAGCCTCTCCGCAAGGCCGCCGTAGGAGACCGTCGTGCCCATCGGTATCTTGCGCAGCGCCGACCACACGCGGCGCTGGAAGCCGGTGCCGCCGGCGTCGACGGGGAGGTCGTCGAGCGCCTCGAGACCGCCGGCGAGATACGCGCGGATGCGGCTGCTGATACCGAGCGGATCGTCCGCCTCCGCGAGGCGGAATTCCCCGTAACGCGCCGCCAAGAACGCCGTCATGCGCGATTCGTATTCGCCGTAGTCGAGGGCGCATAGGCTCTCGCCATCGCAAACGACGACGATGTCACCGATCTCGGATTGGATCGTGTCGATCAGAAGGTTCATGCGGTTCTCTCCATCGCGGGCTGCGGCGTTGAGCCCGCCATCCACAGATACATCGCCGCGTAAGCACGCCACGGCCGCCACGCCTCGGCGCTTTGCAGGAGCCGCGCCGGCGTCGGCCGCGTGCCGTCGACCGCCACGGCGCGCAGCAGGCCGAGATCGCTCGCCGGAAAGGCGTCGGGCTCACGCAGCGCCCGCATGGCGATGTATTGCGCGGTCCATTCGCCGACGCCGGGAAGCCGGCGCAGCCTCTCGACGGCCTCGTCGAGGCCGGTGAACGCGGTGAGGAAATTCTTGTCGTCGGCGACCGCGGCGGCGAGCGACGAGATCGCCGCGGCGCGGGCGCGGGGAAGGCCGATCGTCGTCAGGTCGGCGTCGGCGAGCGCCTCGGGGCGCGGGAAGACGAAGCCGAGGCCCGAGCGCATCGCGCAGGCGCCGTCGAGCGCCAGCGGCGCGCCGTGGGCCGCGACGAGCCGGCCGACGAGGGTGGTGGCCCCGGCGACGCTCACCTGTTGCCCGAGGATCGCCCGCACCGCCAGCTCGAAGCCATCCCAGGCACCGGCGATACGCAACCCGGGCAGGGAGGAGACGGCAGCCGCGAGGTGCTCATCGCGTCCGAGATGGGCGGCGATCTCGCCGGTGTTGGCGTCGAGGTCGAAGAGGCGCCGCAGGCGCGCGACGATGGCGGCGAGCGCCGTAACCCGGGAAATGCGGATGGTTGCGGCGAGATGGTTGCACCCGGCGACGGGGCGCACCTCGACGATGCCGGGAACGCCGTCGAACTCGATGCTGCGCCGGTAATGCCCGGGGCCGACCGCTTCGACCCCCGGGATCGCCCGCGGCGCGAGGAAGGCGACGAGCGCATCCCAGTTGTAGGGCGGCGCGAAGGGGAGCTTCAGAGCGACGCCGGCGACGTCGGCATGCGCGTCCGCGGCCGCCGGTTTGCACCGCAGCGCGCGCGGCGGGCGATGGTAGGTGCGGCGCATGGCGTCGTTGAAGCGGCGAAGGCTGGCGAAACCCGCGGCGAGCGCCACCTCGGTCATCGAGAGCGACGTCTCGTCGATCATCTTCTTGGCGAAGAGGACGCGCCGCGTCCGCGCGACCGCAAGCGGCGATACGCCGACGTGCCGGTCGAACAGGCGCCTGAGATGACGGCCACCGACCCCGAGACGCCCGGCCAGCTCCTCGACGCCGGCGCCGTCGAGCGCCCCGTCGGCGATCAGGGCGAGGGCGCGCGACACCGTGCTCGACGTGCCGCGCCAGGCGGGAAGTTCAGGAGAGACCTCGGGCCGGCAGCGCAGACACGGCCGGAACCCGGCCGCGTGCGCCGCCGCCGCGCTGGGCAGGAACAGGCAGTTCTCGATCTTCGGCGGGCGCGCCGGGCAAATCGGCCGGCAGTAGATACCGGTGCTCAGGACGGCGGTGAAGAACCGCCCGTCGAAGCGGGCGTCGCGCGCCAGCAGCGCGCGGTAGCAGGCGTCACGATCGAGATCCATGCGGGCATCCTAGCGAGGCCCGCGGGAAAATCTCGCCGAAATCGGACTCGGAGGCGGCGGTGCCGGCGATCACTCGCGCAGGAATCGATCAGGCCGCCGCCTTCGGATAGCCGACGCCGGCCAGCGCCTCGCCGATCTCGCCGAGGATCGCGGGGTCGTCGATCGTCGCCGGCATGCGGTATTCCTCGCCGTCGGCGATCTTGCTCATGGTGCCGCGCAGGATCTTGCCCGAGCGCGTCTTGGGCAGGCGCTTGATCACGGTGGCGGTCTTGAAGGCGGCGACGGGGCCGATCTTGTCGCGCACCATCTGCACCACTTCCTTGACGATGTCGCCGTCGGCCCGATCCACGCCCGCCTTGAGCACGAGGAAGCCGAGCGGCAGCTGCCCTTTGAGCGAATCGGCGACGCCGATGACCGCGCATTCGGCGACGTCGGGGTGCGCCGACAGCACCTCCTCCATGGCCCCGGTGGAGAGCCGGTGGCCGGCGACGTTGATGATGTCGTCGGTGCGGCTCATGATCCACAAATAGCCGTCCTCGTCCTCGAAGCCAGCGTCGGCGGTCTCGTAGTAGCCGGGAAACGCGTCGAGATACGAGCCGACAAAGCCGTCGTCGTTGTTCCACAGCGTCGGCAGGCAGCCGGGCGGCAGCGGCAGCTTGACGACGATGGCGCCGATGTCGCCGCGCGGCAGCTCGCGCGCCTCGCCGTCGACCACCTGGACGCGATATCCCGGCACCGCCTTGGTCGGCGAGCCCTGCTTCACCGGCAGCTTGCCGAGGCCCATGCAGTTGGCGGCGATCGGCCAGCCGGTCTCGGTCTGCCACCAGTGGTCGATGACCGGCTTGCCGAGGTGCCGCTCGGCCCATTGCAGGGTGTCGGGGTCGAGGCGCTCGCCGGCGAGGAACAGCGCGCGGAAGCACGAAAGGTCGTACTTCTTCATGAGCTCGGCGTCGGGGTCGTCGCGCTTGATGGCGCGGAACGCGGTCGGCGCGGTGAACAGCGTCGACACGCCGTGCTGCGAGATGACGCGCCAGAACGCGCCGGCGTCGGGCGTGCCCACCGGCTTGCCCTCGAACAGGATCGAGGTGCAGCCGTGGAACAGCGGCGCGTAGACGATGTATGAGTGGCCGACGACCCAGCCGACGTCCGACGCCGCCCAGTACACCTCGCCGGGATCGACGTCGTAGATGTTCTTCATGCTCCACTCGAGCGCCACCAGGTGGCCGCCGTTGTCGCGCACCACGCCCTTCGGCACGCCCGTGGTGCCCGAGGTGTAGAGGATATAGAGCGGGTCGGTGGCGGCGACGGGCACGCAGTCGACGGGCTCGGCCTTGGCCATCGCCTCGTGCCAGTCGACGTCGCGGCCCGCCGTCATCGGCGCCTCGAGCCGGTCGCGCTGGACGATGACGCAGGTCTCGGGCTTGTGGCTGGCGATCGCGATCGCCTCCTCGAGCAGCGGCTTGTAGGGGATCACCCGGTTGACCTCGATGCCGCACGAGGCCGAGACGACGAGCCGGGGTCGGGCGTCGTCGATGCGCGTCGCCAGCTCGTTCGCCGCGAAGCCGCCGAACACCACCGAATGCACGGCGCCGATGCGGGCGCAGGCGTGCATGGCCACCACCGCCTCGGGGATCATCGGCATGTAGATCAGCACCCGGTCGCCCTTGCGCGCCCCGTGCGCCGTGAGCACGCCGGCGAAGCGCGCGACCTCGTCGCGCAGCTCGCGATAGGTAAAGCTCCTGACCGTGTCGGTGACCGGGCTGTCGTAGATCAGCGCCGGCTGATCGGCGCGGCCGCCTTCGACATGGCGATCGAGGGCGTTGTAGCAGGTGTTGGTGACGCCGCCCGGAAACCAGCGGTAGAACGGCGGCCGCGAGTCGTCGAGAACCTTGTCCCACTTCTCGTACCAGTGGACGGCCTCGGCGGCCTCGGCCCAGAAGCCCTCGGGATCCTCCATCGACCGCGCGTAAACGGCGTCGTAACGGCTGCTCATCGGTCTCTCCCCGTACCGCCGCTCGGCAGCGCGGCGGTTTCGAGTTCCTGTGGCGTCGCAAATCTTGCTGGAAAAGCGCCGCCAAGGAAAGGCCGATCATGGCCGGCGCGGGCCCGCGCGGCGGTTGCAATCGGGTGCGCGAGAGGGAAATATGATCGCTCCATTCCCGGCGCGAGACACGGGCGAACGGCGAAATGAGCGGTGGCAAGGCCGATACCGACCCATACGAAAGCGGGCTCGAGCGCAACGCGGCGAACTACGTGCCGCTCACGCCGCTGAGCTTCCTCGCCCGCGCGGCACACGTCTACCCCAAGCGCACCGCCTGCATCCACGGCGAGCGGCGCAC
>JAZFVR010000037.1:0-3569 GCA_036447835.1 Alphaproteobacteria bacterium
ACACGGTGGTGCATTCGCCGTCGCGCCAGCCGATGAAGGACGTCATGGACAAGGCGATCTCGGCGGAAGCCGCGGGGCGCGTGCTCAACGCCTCGGTCTTCGGCGGCTTCCCCCAGGCCGACATCCCACATGTGGGCCTGAGCGCGATCGTCGTCGCCGACGGCGATAC
This sequence comes from Alphaproteobacteria bacterium, assembly GCA_036447835.1. GTDB lineage: Bacteria > Pseudomonadota > Alphaproteobacteria > JAAXGF01 > JAAXGF01 > JAZFVR01. The sequence continues at coordinate 170 of JAZFVR010000037.1, forward strand.
CGGCGCGGCGCAAAACCTGCTCGACGATCTGCTCGCCCTGGCGTGGCAGCGCCGCGCCGATTTCGTTTATCAGAGCGAGCCGCTCGAGCAATCGATCGCCTACGCCAAGAGCCTCGCCGAGGGGCCGGTGATCCTCGCCGATCACGGCGACAACACCGCCTCGGGGGGCACCCAGGACGTCATGGCGCCGCTCGCCGAGGTCATGCGCCAGGGGCTCGACGACGTGGCCGCCGGGCCCTACTGCGATCCCCAATCGGTGGCGCGGATGATCGCGGCCGGCGAGGGCGCGGCCGTCACCCTCGATCTCGGCGGCAAGATCGACATGCCGATGCTCGGGCTCGAGGGCGAACCGCTGACGGTCTCGGGCACGGTGGCGCGCATCACCGACGGCCGTTTCAAGGTGACGGGGCCGATGATGACCGGGATGACCGTCGATCTCGGCCGCACCGCGGTGCTCGACGCCGGCGCCGTCCAGATCGTCGTCAGCGAGGAGCGCTCCGAGCCCTACGACCTCGGCGTCTTCACCCACGCGGGCATCGACCCGACGCGCAAGAAATACGTGCTCATCAAATCGCGCCAGCATTTCCGCGCCGGCTTCGAGCCTATCGCCAGGCACATCGTCATGGTCGCCGGGCCCGGCGTCACCGGCTCCGACATCGCGCTCTTTCCGTACAAGGATCTGCGCCGGCCGATCTACCCGATCGATCCCGACACCGTGCCCTGATAGCGAAAGTTGAAACGACCGAGGCGCTTTGACCTTCGCGGCCCGTACCTCAACGGCCGGCGCGTATGTTTACGTCAAGCCTGCGTGGCCAAGGAACAAACGGCCTTTGAACGCGAGCCGAAGCCGCAAGGATTTTGGCTTCGCGCAAAAAACCCGTCGCCCGCCTTGATGCACGTCGAGGCCGATGCGTCGCAACGCGCCTAAGACAATCGGGAGTTCGCATGCCACCGCGGAGTCCCGCCCGGTGCATGGAGCGGAGCGCGGGGAGGAGGGAGACATGGTCGAGAAGCTGGTAAACGGCCCGTGCCGCCTGACGCTCCGCGAAAATCACGATTGGGCCGAGGTCGACGACCGCGACGCCATTCACAAGGCGTACCACTTCGCCGGCTTCAACGGGGCCTTCGGCTTCATCAGCCGCGTCGCACTGCTCGCCGAGCGCATGCACCACCACCCCGAGCTTCGCGTCACCGACACCCGCGTCGAGGTCGTCCTGTCCACGCCCGACGTCGCGGCGCTGACCATGGAGGACATCGAGCTCACCCGCGCCATCGACGAGGTCGCGCCCGAGCGCGACGTGCGCCACTGAAGGGCGGTGCGGGACGCCCCCCGAGCCGGGCAATGGCCGGGCCGCGCGCGCTTATCCACAATCAATTAAGGGGACACCTTACTCAATGCAGTTTTGCATTAAGTAAGGTGTCCCCTTAATAACCAACAACCGGACAGTAGTGGGTCAGACCCCTTTTATCGTGAGTTCCCGGATCAGTCGTCGTCGCGGTCGATCAGGGCGAGGCCCTGGGCGGCGGCGCCCGCAAGGTCGATCTCACCCTTGAGCAGCGCGTCACAGAGCGTGTCGAGGCGGTCGTCGTCGAGCCCGGCGAGCGCTGAGCGCACCCGTTCGCTCGCCGCCTGGGTGATGAGCCGCCGCGCCCTCAGCCGGGGGCTCGCGCGCCCCGCGCTCCCGGCGCCGGCGCGGGCTTCGACGGCATCGGCGAGCGCCGCGACGCCGTCACCGGTGGTGGCGGTGGTACGCAACACCCGCGGCGTGGCACCCGCGCCGATCATGCGCTCGAGCTGGAGCGCGCTGCGTTCGGCGAGCGGCTGGTCGGCCTTGTTGAGCACGACGATGTCGGCGATCTCGAGGATGCCCGCCTTGATCGCCTGGATCTCGTCGCCGAGCCCCGGCGCGCAGACGACGACCTTGACGTCGGCGAGGCCGGCGATCTCGATTTCTGACTGGCCGGTGCCGACGGTCTCGACGATGATCACGTCCTTGCCGGCGGCGTCCAACACGTCGACCACCCGCGCCGTGGTCAGCGACAGGCCGCCGAGGTGCCCGCGCGCCGCCAGGCTGCGCACGAACACGCCTTCGTCTGCGGCGTGCTCGGTCATGCGGATGCGGTCGCCGAGCAGTGCGCCGCCGCTCGCTGGGCTCGACGGGTCGACGGCGACGACGCCGACGCGCCTGCCGCGGCGCCTGAGCTCCCCGATGTAGGCGCCGGTGAGCGTCGACTTGCCGGTTCCCGGCGCCCCGGTGACGCCGACGACGAGGGCGCCGCCGAGCCTCGGGTAGATCGCCGCGTGCACCTGGCGCGCCTCGGCGGTCTCGTTCTCGACCGCGGTGATGGCGCGGGAAATCGCCGTTCGCTCGCCGGCGAACAGGCGTTCGGTCCACGCCGGGGCGTGGCCAGCGTCGGCGGCTCGTTTTATGGGTTTTCGGGCCACGGCGTGGCCAGCATACGCGCGCCGGCGGCCGCGCGAAAGCGCGTCGCGGCCGTCAACGCCGTCGCGGGCGGCCGGGTTACTGCGGCTGCGCGGCGCCGCCGCCGCGCGTCTTCTCGGCCTGCCGCTCGATCTGCTGGTCGTGGTCGTGCATGCCTGCGGAGATCGCCGCCTCGAGCATCGACGCCTGCACCTTCTCGAACGCGCGCACCTCGATCTGCCGCACGCGCTCGCGCGAGATGTCGTAGACCTTGCTGAGTTCCTCGAGGGTGAGCGGCGGGTCGGAGAGGCAGCGTTCGACGAAGATATGCCGCTCGCGGTCTTTGAGCCCGCCGAGCGCTTCCTGCAACAGCTCGCGCCGCTTCTCGAGCTCCTCCTTCTCGGCGAGGACCGTCTCCTGATCGTCCCCGGGCTCGACCAGGCGGTCGACCCACTCCTCGCCGGCCTCGACCTGCAAGGGGGAGTTGAGCGAATGGTCGGGGCCGGAGAGCCGGCGGTTCATCTCGACGACGTCGTTTTCGGGAACGTCGAGGCGCGTGGCGATCTCCTTGACCACCTCGGGCGGCAGGTCGCCGTCGTCGAGCGCCTTGAGGCGGCTCTTGAGCTGGCGCAGCTTGAAGAACAGCTTCTTCTGCGCCGCCGTGGTGCCCATCTTGACCAGCGACCACGAGCGCAGGATGTACTCCTGGATCGACGCCCGGATCCACCACATGGCGTAGGTCGAGAGCCGGAAGCCGCGGTCGGGGTCGAAGCGCTTCACCGCCTTCATCAACCCGACGTTGCCCTCCGAGATCACGTCGTCGAGCGGCAGGCCGTAGCCGCGATAGCCGAGCGCGATCTTGGCGACGAGGCGCAGGTGGCTGGTGATGAGCTGGCGCGCGGCCTCGCTGTCGCTGTGGGTCTGCCAGCGCTTGGCCAGCATGTATTCCTCATCGGCACCGAGGATCGGGTGCCGGT
>JAZFVR010000038.1:0-3086 GCA_036447835.1 Alphaproteobacteria bacterium
CGTTGCGCGCGCGCGGGAACCAAGAACAATCCGATGCAGCCAATCCGGGGGGGCTCGACGGGCTCCGGCGGCTGCGCCGATTGCCGAGCGCGTGGGGCGGTTGCGCCGCGACGATTTGCCGCCCCGCACCCGCCATCAACGTCGTTGCCGGACTTGATCCGGCAATCCAGCAAGCCTTTGACATGGCTCTGGATTCGCAGGTCAAGCCCGCGAACGACAGGAGGAATCGGATGAGCGCGAGCGGTTTGGAATCAAGAATAAAGGGGACACCTTACTTAATTCAGTGTCGCACTTAAGTTCAGTGTCGTACACCGAACGTGTGAATTAAGTAAGGTGTCCCCTTAATTCGACGACGTCATTCCATTTCGAATCGGGAACGACGACCAGCTTGCCGACGAAATCCTTGGCCTTGAAGTCGGCCTGCGCGCGATGGATTTCCGAGAGCCTGTAAACACCGCCCACCAGGGCCTTCAGTTTGCCCTCTTCGATATAGCGGACCAGCCGCCGGAAGTCGGCGCGCGTGCCCTGGGAGGAGCCGTGGAGCTGAAGGTGCTTGAGATATATGGTTCTGAGGTCGAGCTGGACGACCGGACCGGCGATGGCGCCGCAGGTCGCGTAGCGGCCCTTGCGCCGTAGCACGCGAAGCACGTCGTTGAACATGGGACCCGCCACTACATCGGCTACGACGTCGATTGGCTCCCCGCCGGTCGCGGCCGCCACCGCCTCGACCAGATCGCCTTCGCCGCGGACGATCACGGCCTCCGCGCCGATCGCCTCGACCGCCTCCGCCTTGGCCCTGCCGGCAACGGCGAAGGGAATCGCGCCGCGCGCCCGGCAGAGCTGAACGAGGCCCGAGCCCACGCCCCCGGACGCACCGGTCACGAGAACGCGCTCCCCCGCCCGGACATCGGCTCGCTCGAGCAAGTGCTCGGCCGTCATATACGCGCAGCAGAACGTGGCCAGCTCGACATCGGTCATGTCGGTATCGACGACAGATGCCTGGTCGGCCGGCACCGTCGCGTACTCGGCGAAGCCGCCGTCGCGCCCGTGGCCGATGTAGTCGTCGTCGACCGGGTTATCGTCGCCGCGGTTATAGATGCTGAAGTCGACCATGACCCGCTCGCCGACGCGGCTTTCGGGCACTCCCTCGCCGACGGCGGTGATGCAACCTGCGATGTCCGCGCCCTGAATGCGCGGGAAGCTGAGTGTCGACTTACCTTGCTGGAAGCTCGAGACGGCGTCCGGGTCCTCGGCGGTGCCGTAGGCGCCCTCACGCACCAAGATATCGGTGTTGTTCACGCCGCAGGCCGAGACCTCGATCAGCACCTCGCCCTCGGCCGGGCGGGGCACCGGCACGTCCTCGCGATAGACCAGCTTGTCGGGCCCGCCGTGACCGGTGAGCAGCGCCGCGCACATGGTTTCGGAGACCATGATTCCCCCCTTTGCAGTCCTCGGACGAGCGACCTTCAGAGCACCGACACCTACAGCCGCTCCGAGAGCCAGATGGCGAGACGGGTGCCGGCCTTGATCGCGCCCGAGAACGGCGCGTAGCCGGGCATCTCCTCGGCGCCTTCGGCGAGGCCGGTGTCGCGGTGCGCGAGTTCGTCGGCGCGGAACTCCTCGATCGTCTCGCGCAGCTCGGCCTCGTCGTCGCCGAGCCTTTCGACCTGATCCGCATAGTGCTCGCCGATCACCTCCTCGACCGCGACCGTGCACGCCATCGCCGCCCGCGGCCCCAAGAGTGCGCTCGTCGCACCCAAGGCGAAACCGGCGACGTGCCACAGCGGACCGAGCACGGTGGGGCGCACCCGGCGCTCGACGACGAGGCGGTCGAAGGCGGCGAGGTGGCGCTTCTCCTGCTCGGCCATGCGGCGGATCGCCGGCGCGCTCGGGCTGCGGCCGAGGACCGCGAGCTGGCCGTCGTAGATGCGCGCGGCGCCGTACTCGCCGGCGTGGTCGACGCGGATCATGCGCGCGATCAGCGCCTCGCGACGCAAGTCGCCGGGCAGGCGGTCCTCGGCGGTCACCTTCGGTCGACGCTTCGGCTTGCTCATGGGCGGCTCCCTCTGGCGAGCGAGGCCGCGGCGGCAAGGGCCGCGACGCCCAGGCCGGCGGCGTAGAGCATGTTATAGCCCGCCATCGAGACGCCGAATAGCGACCACTGGACCGCGTCGCAGCGCGGCGGCGGCGGTCGCTCGAAAAGCTGGGCGCGCAACTCCTCGAGCGTCGCCGGCGTCTCGCCCGCCGCCCGGCACGCTGCGAGACCCTCGAACCGGCCCGCCTCGACGCCGACGTGGTAGAAGGCGATGGCCGAATCGACCGCGAAGGCGAGCCCGGCGAGGGCGACCAATGCGACGACTGCGCGGCGGCGATCGGCGATGACGAGAGCGAGCACGCCGAGGACGATCGCCACGGCGTAGGGGTAGCGTTGCCAGATGCACAAGGGGCAGGGCGCAAGGTCGAAGCCGTACTCGGCGACGAACGCGGCGGTCAGCGGTGCTGCGCTCGCGGCGACGATGGCGCCGGCGAGCGCGCGCGGCGTCAATGCGCTCAGGCGAGCCATCGCGCGACCGCGAAGCCGCCGACGAGCAGCACCACGAACGCCACCGTCACTTGGCCGAGGTGGCCCTCGACGAAGGCGCGGATCGGCGGGCCGTAGTGCCGCAGTAGTGCGGCCTCGATGTAGAAGCGCAGGCCCCTCGAGGCCAGCGAGCCGACGACGAAGGGAACCAGGCTCAAGCCGGTGACGCCGCTGGCGATGGTGAACACCTTGTAGGGAAGCGGCGTCAGCCCGGCGGTGAACACGATCCACAAGCCCCATTCGTTGTACCATGACTGGAAAGACGCGAAGGCATCCGCATAGCCGTAGAACGCGATGAGCGGCCGCCCCACCGTCTCGAACAGGAGCGCACCGATGGCGTAGCCGGCGAGCCCGCCGGCGACCGACGCCGCGGTGCATACGAGCGCGATGCGCCACGCCCGCAAACGATCGGCGAGCACCATCGGCACGAGCAGCACGTCGGGCGGGATGGGAAACACCGAGCTCTCGACGAACGAGACGAGGCCGAGCATGGCAAGCGCATGAC
>JAZFVR010000039.1:0-4016 GCA_036447835.1 Alphaproteobacteria bacterium
CGACCACGCCATGGCCGAGCGGGAATACGAGGACTACCGCAGCGGCATCGCCAATCGGTACGGCGGCTGACGTCCGGCACACGGAAGCGTCGCGCGCAGCTCAGTCGGCCACAAGTCCCGATAGACACGATCTCTGCTCCTGGCAATGGCCAGACGAAGGCGGGTGTTCAGCCAAAGCTCCGCTCTCACCCGGTGAGGGGAGCTAACGCATCCTCGCGTACCCGACCGTCGCTCACGGGTACACGACCTAAAGCCTGAATATGCGCTCGGCGTTGGCGTGGCGCACCGCTTCGCGCTGATCGGCGGGCAGCGCGTCGACGCGCGCGAGGCAACCCTTCATGTCGCCGATGTCGTGCGGGTAGTCGGAGCCATACATGAGCTTGTCGGCGCCGCCCACGTTCAAGCACAGCTCGAGCGCCTCCTGCTGGTAGGTGACGGCGTCGTACCAGATGCGGCGCATGTACTCGGACGGCGGCGTGGAGATCGCCTCCTTGCCCGGCACCGTCATCTCCCATGAGCGGTCCATGCGCCCGGCGAGATAGGGCGTCGTCGCGCCGACGTGCGCGGCGATGATCTTGAGGTTGGGATAGCGGTCGATGAAGCCCGAGAAGATCATGCGCGTGATCGCCAGCGTGGTGTCGAACATGAAGCCGACGGTCGAGGCCAGGCTGTACCTGGTCATGTCCATCTCGGGCGTGCCCGGCGGCTCGCTGGGGTGGACGAGCACCGGCAGCGCGCGGGCGTCGATCTCGCGCCAGATCGGCGCGAAGCGATCCTCGGTCAAATGGCGCCCGGCGACGTTCGCCATCACCATGACGCCGACCGCGCCGGCGTCGCAGGCGCGTTTCAGCTCGGCCAGGGCGCGCTCGGGATACTCCCACGGCAGCGAGGCGAGCCAGCGGATGCGGGCCGGGTGCGCCGTCTGGCCTTCGACCATGCTGTCGTTGACGATCTGCGCGGCCTCGCTGCTCACCGCCTCGCCGCCCCAGAAGACGTTGGGGCAGGTCAGCGAGACGATGGCGAGATCGACGCCAGCCGCGTCCATGTCCTTGACGCGCAGGTCGTAATCGAAGTGCCCCGGCATCGGCGTCATGAACAGCGCGCCGTCGCGGTAGATGCCTTCGAGGTCGCCCGTGATCGGCGCCACCGAATAGCGGTCGCCGCGCGTGCGCAGCAACTCGAGCCACTTGGCATCGAGCATATGGGTATGGACGTCGATCACCGTCATGTCGCGATTCCTTATCTCCGCCGGCCGGCCTCGACCGCCGCGAACGGCGGTCCGGCTCAGGGTAGCGGCGCGCGGCGGGTACGACAATGGACGCCGGCGGGTTTTGCAATGCGCCGGGCCGGTGTAGTCTTGGCCTTTGCTATCGAAGGGACCAAAGGCTCGCCATGCTCATCGAACACCAGGGCAAGCGCCCGCGCGTCCACGAAAGCGCCTACATAGCGCCCACCGCGGTGCTCTGCGGCGACGTTACCGTGGGCGCCGACAAGCCGCGTGATGTTCGGCGCCGTGCTCAGCGCCGACGGCGGGCCGGTCACGCTCGGCGCCCGATGCATCGTCATGGAGAACGCGGTGCTCCGCGGCACGGCGCGCCACCCGCTCACCGTGGGCGACCACGTCCTCGTCGGCCCGCGCGCCTATCTGACCGGCTGCACCGTCGCGGACGACGTCTTCCTCGCCACCGGCTCGTGCGTGTTCAACGGCGCCCGCATCGGCAGCCGCGCCGAGGTGCGCATCAACGGCACCGTGCATATCAAGACCGCGGTGCCGGCCGACGCGACGGTGCCGATCGGCTGGGTGGCGGTGGGTGATCCTGCCGAGATCAGGCCGCCGGGCGAGCACGACGCGATCTGGAAAGTGCAGGAGCCGCTCGACTTCCCCGGCACGGTGTTCGGCCTCGAGCGCCCGGCGCCCGGTGAGACGATCATGCCCGAGATGACGCGCCGCTACGCCCGCTTTCTCGCCCGCCACCGCGACGACCGCATCCTCGACGGGGAGTAGGGCGGCGCATGTCCGAATGGTCCGCCGATTTCGGCCCGCTCGACGGCGTCTGGCTCGACACGGCGCACCACGGGCCGTTGCCGCGCATCGCGGTCGCCGCGGCGATCGAGGCGCTGACGTGGAAGGTCGCGCCCAGCCGTCTCGCGAAAAATGCCGTCGAGGAGGTGCCGTGGCGGCTGAGGACGGCGCTCGCCCGGCTGATCAACGCCGACGCCGAGGACATCATTCTCGGCAACAGCGCCTCCTACGGCCTGCACGTGCTCGCCAACGGCGTCGCCTGGCGCGAGGGCGACGAGGTGCTGCTCGTCGACGGCGACTTTCCGGCCACGGTGTTCCCGTGGCTGCCGTTGCGCGGGCGCAACGTCAACGTGCGCCTCGTCAAGCCGCGCGGTGCGTATTTCGGCGCCGCCGACGTGATCGCCAACCTGACACCGGCGACGCGCGTCGTCTGCACCAACTGGGTCAACTCGTTCACCGGCATTGCGGTCGACATCGACACCATCGGCGAGGCCTGCCACAACCACGGCCTGCGCTTCGTGATCAACGCATCGCAGGCGCTCGGAGTGCGGCCGCTCGACGTCGCCGCCGCCCCGGTCGACGCGGTCGTGGCTTGCGGACACAAATGGCAGTGCGGCCCGTATGGAACCGGGCTGTGCTGGATCGAACCGGAGTTTCGCGACGCGCTTTCGCCGACCCAGGCGTACTGGTCGGCGATGCAGGCGGGCCAGCGGGCCGAGAGCATGCGCGACTACACGCTGCACGACGACCTCGGCGCCGCCGCGTTCGACGTCTTCGCCACCGCCAACTACCTCAACGTCATGCCGTGGACCGCGTCTCTCGAATACCTGCTCGAGCAAGGCATCGAGGCCATCGCGCGCCACGACCAGGCGCTGGTGACGCAGCTCCTCGAAGGCCTCGACGCCTCACGCTACGAGGTGCTGAGCCCGCGTGAAGGGCCGGCGCGCTCGACGCTCGTCATCGTCAGCCACCGCGAGGCCGGGCGCAACGAAGAGATTCACGCGAGCCTCGCGCGCGACGGCGTACATGTGGCGGTGCGCGAGGGAAACCTGCGTCTTTCGCCGCACCTGTTCAACACCGGCGACGACGTCCACCGCGCGCTCGCCCTCCTCAACGCGGCGTAACGGGAGAGGAAACCGCGTGGCCAAGGACCCGGTCCTCGACTTCTACGCCGAGCTCGCCGACGACTACCACCTGATCCACGATGACTGGGAGAAATCCCTGCGGCGTCAGGCGGACGAACTCGACGCCATCATTCGCGCGCGCATCGGTGCCGGCACGCACAGCCTGCTCGACTGCAGCTGCGGCATCGGCACCCAGGCGCTGGGGCTCGCCGCGCTCGGCTACCGCGTGCACGCCACCGACATCTGCCGCGAGCTCGTCGCGCGCGCCGAGCACGAGGCGGCCAAGCGCGGGCTCGCCATCGGCTTCGGGGTCGCCGACATGCGCGCGCTCGGGGCCGAGGTCGAGGGTGTCTTCGACGTGGTGCTCTCGTGCGACAACGCGCTCGCCCACATGCTCACCGATTCCGACCTCGAGCGCGCGGCGGCGGGCATGGCGGCCAAGGCGGCGCCCGGCGGCCTCGTGCTGGCGAGCATTCGCGATTACGACGCGCTCGCCTGCGAACGCCCGCGGTTCGCGCCGCTCAACATCCACGACGCCCCGAACGGCCAGCGCCTCATGGTCCAGCTCTGGGACTGGCGCGCCGACGGCCCTATCTATGATCTCACCATGTTCATCCTGCGCCGCGACGGCGGCGAGTGGCGCATGAGCCATCATTCGTCGACGCTGCGCGCGGTCCGGCGCGACGAGGTCTCCGCGGCGCTCGCGCGCGCCGGGCTCGCCGAGGTCGCATGGCACCTGCCGCCGGCGAGCGGCTACTACCAGCCCGTGATCACCGCGCGCAAGCCGGCGTGAGCGGCGGCGGCCGGGAACAGGGAGCGAAGGCGATGACGATCAAGGTCCTGGGCATAGACCACGTGGTGCTGCGCGT
>JAZFVR010000040.1:0-2338 GCA_036447835.1 Alphaproteobacteria bacterium
CGCACCAACACGCCGATGGTAAGGAAGGCGCGCGAGGGGGTGATGGAGTTCCTGCTCATCAACCATCCCCTCGACTGCCCCATCTGCGACCAGGGCGGAGAGTGCGATCTGCAAGACCAGGCAATGGCTTACGGCCGTGGGCTCAACCGGTTTAACGAACAGAAACGGGCGGTCAAGGAGAAGGACTTCGGGCCCCTGATCGAGACCTGGATGACGCGCTGCATCCACTGCACGCGCTGCATCCGCTTCATGGACGACATCGCCGGGGTCTCGGAGCTCGGCGCGGTCGGCCGCGGCGAGCACATGGAGGTCGGCACCTATATCGAGAAGGGGCTCGCGTCGGAGCTTTCGGGAAACATCATCGACCTGTGCCCGGTCGGCGCGCTGACCTCGAAGCCCTACGCCTTCAACGCCCGGCCGTGGGAGCTCGAGCGCACCGAATCGATCGACGTGCACGACGCGGTCGGCAGCAACATCCGCGTCGACGCGCGCGAGACGACGGTGCTGCGCGTGCTGCCGCGGCTCAACGACGACGTCAACGAGGAGTGGCTGTCGGACAAGTCGCGCTTCGCCTGCGACGGGCTTCGCCTGCAACGCCTCGATGCGCCGATGCTGCGCCGCGACGGCCGCCTCGAGCCGGTCACCTGGGACGCGGCCTTCGCCGCCATCGCCGATCGCGCCGCGGGGCTCTCCGGTGCCGCCATTGCGGCGATCGCCGGCGACCTCGCCGACGCCGAGGCGATGTGCGCGCTCAAGGACCTGATGGCGGTGCTCGGCTCGCCCAATCTCGACTGCCGCCAGGACGGCGCCAAGCTCGACGCCGCGTGCCGCGCCGGCTACCTCTTCAACACCACCATCGCCGGCATCGAGGAGGCCGACGCCTGCCTGCTCGTCGGCACCGACCCGCGCCGGGAGGCGGCGCTGATCAACGCCCGCCTGCGCAAGCGCTGGCTGCGCGGCGGTTTCCGCGTCGGCGCCGTGGGGCCCGCGGTCGATCTCACCTATGCCGTCGAGCAGCTCGGCGCCGGGCCCGAGACGCTGTCCGCCATCGCCGCCGGCGACCACGCGTTCGCAAAGGTTCTGAAGGACGCCGAGCGCGCCATGATCGTCGTCGGCATGGGCGTGCTGGCGCGGCCCGACGGCGCGGCGGTGCTGGCGTCGGCGCGCCGCATCGCCGAGGCCGCCGGCATGGTCGGCGACGGCTGGAACGGCTTCAACGTGCTGCACACCGCGGCGGCGCGAGTCGCCGGCCTCGATCTCGGTTTCGTGCCGGGGCAGGGGGGGCGCGACGTCGCGGCGATTCTCGACGGTGCGGGTGGCGGCGAGATCGGGCTCGTCTACCTGCTCGGCGCCGACGAGATCGACACCGCGGCGCTCGGCCGGGCCTTCGTCGTCTACCAGGGCCATCACGGCGACGCCGGGGCGCATCGCGCCGACGTCGTCCTGCCCGGCGCCGCGTACACCGAGAAGAGCGCCACCTACGTCAACACCGAGGGGCGCGTGCAGCGCACCCAGCTCGCGGTCTTCCCGCCCGGCGAGGCGCGCGAGGACTGGAAGATCCTGCGCGCGCTGTCGGCCGTGCTCGGCAAGCCGCTGCCCTACGACACGCTCGGCGCGCTGCGTGAGCGCATGGCCGAGGTCGCGCCGAGCTTCGCCGAGGTCGATGCGGTGACGCCCGCGGCCTGGGGGCCGTTCGGCGTCGCCGGCGCGATCGACCCGGCGCCGTTCGCGAACCCCGTCTCGAACTTCTACATGACCGACCCGATCAGCCGCGCCTCGCCGACCATGGCCGAGTGCACGGCGGCGTTCGTCAACCCGCGCACGCAGGCGACGGGCACCGATGGCTGAGTTCTGGCAGCTCCCGATGAGCGCGTTCTGGCAGCTCTACGTGTGGCCGGGGGTTGTCATCGTCGCCGCGATCGTGGCGATCCTGGTGCCGCTGCTGTTGAGCGTGGCCTATCTCACCTATGCCGAGCGCAAGGTGCTCGGCGCAATGCAGATGCGCAAGGGGCCCAACGTCGTCGGCCCCTTCGGGCTGCTGCAGCCGATCGCCGACGCGCTCAAGCTGCTGACCAAGGAGACGATCATACCGTCCGGCGCCAACACGGTGGTGTTCCTGCTGGCGCCGATACTGACCTTCATGCTCAGCCTCGTCGCCTGGGCGGTGATCCCCTTCGGCGATGGTCTGGTGCTCGCCGACATCAACGTCGGCATCCTCTATCTCTTCGCGATCTCCTCGCTCGGCGTTTACGGCATCATCATGGCCGGCTGGGCGAGCAACTCGCGCTACGCCTTCCTCGGCGCCCTGCGCTCGGCGGCGCAGATGGTGTCCTACGAG
>JAZFVR010000041.1:0-2178 GCA_036447835.1 Alphaproteobacteria bacterium
AGCCGAGATGGGCGCGCCGGATCGACCGCAGGCGGCGGCGCAAGGCGCAGAAGACGAGCACGATGACGGCGCCGCCCGCGGCCTGCCACAGCATCAGGCCGAAGGGGTGGACGCCGGCGGTGGTGGCGATCTTGGCGAGCGAGAAGCTTCCGCCCCACATGGTGCCGAGCAGCAGCAGGATGGCGACGGGCCGTAGCGCCGCGCGTGTCGTGGCCGCGCCGGCGCCCGCCTCAGGCGCCGCCATCGCCGCCGCGCTCGAGACGATCCATGTCGTCGTCGGAGAAGCCGAAATGGTGGCCGATCTCGTGGATCAGCGTGTTGCGCACCAGCGCCTCGAGCGATTCGCCCGTCTCGCACCAGTAGTCGAGCAGCGGCCGGCGGTAGAGGAACACACGGTCGAGGTCGTCGGGGGCGTCGCTTACGCCCTTCCTGTCGAGCGAGACGCCCTGGTAGAGGCCGAGCAGGTCGAACGGGCTCTCGAGGCCCATCTCGCGCTCGACGTCTTCGTCGGGGAACTCCTCGACGAGGATGACGACGTCGCGCGCGTGGCGGCGCAATTCCTCGGGGATCTCGGCGAGCGCGGCGCGGGCGATCTCCTCGATGTCGGCGGCGCTGGGCGGGGCGGCGAACGGCATGGCGCGACGATAGCCCGCGCGCCGCGCGCCGCCAAGCGGCGCCGCCGAGCGGTTCCGGCTACTTGGGCGCCATGCGCAGGGCGCCGTCGAGGCGGATGACCTCGCCGTTGATCATCTGGTTGGCGACGATGTGGAGCGCCAGCGCCGCATATTCCTCGGCCGTGCCCAGCCGGCTGGGGAAGGGGACGCTCTTGCCGAGGCTCTCCTGCACCTCCTCGGGCAGCGCGAACATCATCGGCGTCGCGAACAGCCCCGGCGAGATGGTGTTGACGCGCACCCCGAAGCGCGCCAGCTCGCGCGCGGCGGGAAGCGTCATCGCCGCGACGCCGCCCTTCGACGCCGCATACGCCGCCTGGCCGACCTGGCCCTCGGTCGCCGCCACCGAGGCGGTGTTGACGATGACCCCGCGCTCGGCCCCGGCGAGCGGCTCGAGGCCGATCATGTCGGCCGCGGCAAGGCGCATGGCGTTGAACGTGCCGGTGAGGTTGACCGCGATGACGCGTTCGAACCAGTCGAGCGCCAGCGGGCCGTCGCGGCCGACGATGCGCTTCGCCGGGCCGACGCCGGCGCAGTTGATCAGGATGCGCGCCGGGCCCTGCGCGGCGCGCGCCTCGGCCACCGCGGCCTCGCCGCTCGCCGCGTCGGTGACGTCGCAGGCGAGGCCGAGGGCGCCGATCTCCGCCGCCGCGTCGCGGGTCTTGTCGGCGTCGATGTCGAGCAGCGCGACCTTGGCGCCCGCCTCGATGAGCGCCTCGGCCGTCGCCTTGCCGAGCCCCGATGCGCCGCCGGTGACGATCGCGGCGTGGCCGCTTGCGTCCATGTTCCGTCCTCCGTGACCGTTGCCGGCGGGCGTCATAGCAGATCGCGCCGCGTATTGCGACCGCCATCGGTCCGTGCCATACCCGGGCCATGGACGACGACGACGACGATCTACAGGAACGGCGCTACGACGTCGACAAGCTCGCGGCCGACGAGGCGTTCGTCGCCGAGCGCTTCTGGGACAAGCTGCGCCGCACCTTGGGCCGCGTGCCCTTCGTCGAGGACGCGCTCGCCGCCTACTACTGCGCGACCGATGGAAACACGCCGCTCTACGTCAAGGCGGTGCTCATGGGCGCGCTCGCCTACTTCATCGTGCCTTCCGACGTGATCCCCGACTTCATCGCAGGGCTCGGCTACACCGACGACGCCGCGGTGCTCGCCGCCGCGATCGCCGCCGTGCGCTCGAGCCTCAAGCCCGAGCACTTCGCCGCCGCCCGCGCGTTCCTGATGAAGGAAGAGCCTGAGGAAGAGGTTGGAGAGAACGGCGGAGAGGAGGACGATTAGGGGCAGGGCGCCGGGTCGTGGGCGCCCTGCTGGTCTGGGGGCAGCGGAAACGATCTCCAATTAACATCAACGAATTGATCTTAATTGGAGAATAGGTGCCAAGCTCCTGAAAACAGGGGTAAATTCACTCCAAATTAAGAGACGCAGGCACCAAGACACCAAGGGTCACGCCCGCCTTGGTGCCCTGGTGGTTGGACTTTCTTTGGTTCACCCCCGCCGC
>JAZFVR010000042.1:0-3955 GCA_036447835.1 Alphaproteobacteria bacterium
TCTGTGAGAATTCGTGGCTTGCCCAAGGGCCGGGAGTTGCGAAAATCGCCGATTGGGTTCAAAACTCGGGGCGCGCCGGCACGGACGACCGCCCGCGCGAGCCGCAGGAGAAGCCGATGGCCACCCACACGAACGTCCTCGACATGATCGGCAACACGCCGATCATCGAGCTCAGCCATCTCGATACCGGCCGCTGCCGCCTGTTCGCCAAGCTCGAGAACCAGAATCCGGGCGGCTCGATCAAGGACCGTATCGGCCTTTCGATGATCGAGGCCGCCGAACGCGACGGCACGCTCGAGCCCGGCGGTACCATCATCGAGGCCACCGCCGGCAACACCGGCCTGGGCCTCGCCCTGGTCGCGGCGCAGAAAGGCTATCGCCTGATCATCGTCATGCCCGACAAGATGAGCCAGGAGAAGGTCTTCCACTTGAAGGCGCTCGGCGCCGAGGTGCGGATGACACGCTCCGACGTCGGCAAGGGGCACCCGGAACACTACCAGGACTACGCCGAGCGCATCGCCGGCGAGATCGGCGCCTTCTACGTCAACCAGTTCGCCAACCCGGCCAACCCGCTGGCGCATGAGACCGGCACCGGGCCCGAGATCTGGCAGCAGATGGGCCACGACGTCGACGCCGTCGTCTGCGGGGTCGGTTCGGGCGGCACGCTCACCGGCGTCGGGCGCTTCATGAAGCGCGTCGCGCCGCACGTCGAGATGGTGCTTGCCGACCCCGAGGGCTCGGTGCTCGTCGAGGCGGTCGAGACCGGCAAGGTGCGCGAAGACGTCGGCTCGTGGCTGGTCGAGGGCATCGGCGAGGACTTCATACCGCCGATCTGCGACCTTTCGCTCGTTTCCCGCGCCTACACCGTTCCCGACGCCGAGGCCTTCACGGTCGCACGCGAGCTGCTGGCCAAGGAAGGCATCATCGCCGGCTCTTCTTCGGGCACGCTGATCGGCGCGGCGCTGCGCTATTGCCGCGACCAGAGCGCGCCCAAGCGCGTCGTCACCTTCGTCCCCGACAGCGGCAACAAGTACCTGTCGAAGATGTACAACGACTATTGGATGATCGACCAGGGCTTCGTCGAGCGCGAGAGCCATGGCGACCTGCGCGATCTCATCGCGCGGCGTCACACCAAGCACGAGGATTATACGGTCAAACCCGTCGACACGCTGTTCACCGCGTACTCGCGCATGAAGCTCTACGACGTCTCGCAGCTCGCCGTGGTCGAGGACGACCACATCATCGGCATCATCGACGAATCCGACATCCTCCTGCGGGTGTGCTGCGACCACGAGGACCGCTTCAAGGAGCCGATCGCCAAGGCGATGAGCGCCAAGCTCGACACCGTCGAGCCGTCGGCAAAGCTCGAATCGCTGTTGCCGATCTTCGATGAGGGGCGCGTCGCCATCGTCCGCGACGGCGATGAGTTTCTCGGCCTGATCACGCGCATCGACCTCTTGAACCACCTGCGCCGCAGGATGAAGTAGCCGCCGCAACTCATATCCGGAGGAGCCAGCCGTGAAATTCGATACCAAGGTCGTGCGCGCCGGGATCGCGCCCGATCCCACCACCGGGTCGATCGTCCCGCCGATCTACGAGACGGCGACCTACGTGCTCGACGAGGTCGGCAAGGACAAGGGATTCGACTACACCCGTTCGGCGAACCCGACGCGCCAGGTCCTGGAGGCCAATCTCGCCGCGATCGAGGGCGGCAAGTACGGCGTGTGCTACGCCAGCGGCATGGCCGCCGTCGACAGCTGCACCAAGCTCCTGCGCGCCGGCGACCACGTGGTCTGCTCCGACGACGTCTACGGGGGAACCTCGCGGCACTTCAACCGGGTGCTGACGAACTACGGGCTCAGCTTCACCTACGCCGACACGTCGCAGCCCGAGACCGTGCGCCAGGCGATCCGCGACGAGACCAAGATGCTGTGGGTCGAGACGCCGACCAACCCGCTGCTCAAGATCACCGATCTCGAGGCGATGGCGGCGATCGCCAAGGAGCACGGGCTCTACTTCGGCGTCGATTCGACCTTCGCGACGCCCGTGTTCCTGCGCCCGCTCGAGTTCGGCGCCGACATCGTCATGCACTCGACGACCAAGTACCTGAGCGGGCACAACCAGATCATCGGCGGCGTCATCGTCACCAATCGCGACGACATCCACGACCAGCTCAAGTTCATCCAGAAGACCATCGGCGCGGTGCCCAGCCCCTTCGACTGCTGGCTCACGCTGCTCGGCGTGAAGACGCTGCACTTGCGCATGCAGCGCCACGCGGCGAGCGCCCAGAAGGTCGCGGAGTTCCTCGAGGGCCACCCGAAGGTCGCGCGGGTCGTCTATCCCGGTCTCGAGTCGCACCCCCAGCACGCCATTGCCAAGGCGCAGATGTCGGGCTTCAGCGGCATCATCTCGTTCGAGCTCAAAGGCGGCATCGCGGCGGGCAAAACGGTGATGAACAGCGTCGAGCTCTGCAGTCTCGCCGAGAGCCTCGGCGCGGTCGAGACGATGATCACCCATCCCGCCACCATGACCCACGCCGAAGTGCCGCCCGAGGACCGGCGCGCGCGCGGGCTGTCGGACGGTCTGGTGCGGCTGTCGGTCGGCATAGAAGACGTCGACGATATTCTCGCCGACCTCGAGCAGGCGCTAGAGGCGGCCTGAGCCCGGGCACCGGCGCACCCCCAAGCCGCGGACCGATGAGCGCGACCGCCCCGCCGGCGTCTCCGCCACGCGGCGAACCCCTGCCCCGCCTCGGGCTCTTCCTGCTCGTGGCGCTCACGCTCGTCTGGGGCAACAACTGGCCGGTGATGAAGGTGGCGCTCTCCGAGATCCCGCCGTGGACGTTCCGCGCCATCTGCACGTTAGGCGGCGCGGCGGGCCTGTTCGTCCTGTGCAGGCTCGGGCGCATCCCGGTCGCGGTGCCGCGCGGCAATCGCCTCGCGCTGGCGCTGCTCGCGTTCTTCAACATCACCTGCTGGAACCTGCTGTCGGCGTACGGTGTCAGCCTGATGGCGGCGGGGCGCGCCTCGGTCATCGCCTTCACCATGCCGGTGTGGGTGGTGCTGCTCGGCGCGCTGTTCCTCGGCGAGCGGATAACGGCGCGGCGCGTGCTCGCGCTCGCCCTCGGCCTCGCCAGTCTCGCCGTGCTCATCGGCCCCGACATCGCCGCGCTCGGCGCGGCGCCGCTGGGCGCGCTGTTCATGTGCGGCGCCGCGTTCGCCTGGGCGAGCGGCACCATAGTGCTCAAGCGCGCGGCGTGGAAAGTGCCGGTGGTGGCGATCACCGCGTGGCAGCTCGCGCTCGGCGGCGTGCCCATCGTGATCGGGGCGCTCGTCTGGGAAGCCGGCGACCTCGGCGCGGTCGGCGTCGGCCCGGTGCTTGCGGTGCTCTACAACGTCTTCGTCTGCTTCATCTTCGGCAACTACGCCTGGCTCAAGATCGTGAGCCTGTTTCCCGCCGGTGTCGCCGGCATCTCGAGCCTGATGATCCCCGTCATCGGCGTGTTCTCGAGCGCGCTCTTCCTCGGCGAGCCGCTCGGCGCGCAGGAGATCGCCGCGCTCGTCCTCGTCCTCGGCGCGCTCACCGCGGTGCTGCGCGGACAGCTCGGCGCGCGCAAGGCGGCAGCTTGAGCATGGCGCCCGACCTGGCACGCATCGAGGCGGCATTGGCCGCGGCGGGGCTGACGCCGCGCGGCGCCTTTCACCCGGAAGCCGACGACGGCGTGCCGACCCTTGCCGGTGGCGCGGCGGCGGCAACGGTCGTGCTCGCGGGCAACGCCGGGCCCGGGATGTGGGCGGCGTTCGCGGCGGCGAGGACGCAACCGGGCGCGGCGAATCCGCTCGACGAATGGACGCACCGGGTGCTCGAAGGCGTCGCCGCCGACCTCGGCGCCACGGCGCTGTTTCCCTTCGGCGGGCCGCCCTATCTGCCGTTCCAGCGCTGGGCGATGCGCGCC
>JAZFVR010000043.1:0-14146 GCA_036447835.1 Alphaproteobacteria bacterium
TGGCGCAGACCACCGCCGCCGGCCTCGGCCAGTCGACCTGCATCGGCATCGGCGGCGACCCCATCGCCGGCACCAGCTTCGTCGACTGCCTCGAGATGTTCCTCGGCGACGACGAAACGCACGGAATTATCATGATCGGCGAGATCGGCGGCAGCGCCGAGGAGGATGCGGCCGAGTACATCCGCTCCGAGAAACGCAAGAAGCCCATCGTCGGCTTCATCGCCGGGCGCACCGCGCCGCCCGGCCGCCGCATGGGCCACGCCGGCGCCATCATCGCCGGCGGCAAGGGCGGCGCCGACGACAAGATCGAGGCTCTGAGGGGGGCCGGCATTTCCGTCGCCGATTCCCCGGCGAGCCTCGGCAGCACCATGTTAAAGGTATTGAAAGGCTAGACTGCCTCAATTCGTTGAGCGCATGATCACGGCCCGGAGACACGCATCGGGAAGGCACGGGAACCATGGGACACCGGCTTGAAGAGACGTCGTTCCTTTACGGCGCCAACTCGAGCTTCATAGAGGAGCTCTACGGCCGCTACCTCGGCGATCCGGGTGCGGTCGACGCCAGTTGGCGGAGCTTCTTCGCCGGTCTCGGCGACGACGCGCGGGCGGTGCTCGAAGAGGCCCGCGGCGCCGACTGGGCGCCCCGGGCGCCTGCGATCGGCGAGGTGGCCGAGGACGGCGAGATCAACGGTCAGCCGATCACCATGGTGCCGCTGGCGCCGGCCGCCGAGCCCGCCGCCGCGGTGGCGGCGACGCGCGAGAGCATCCGCCTGCTCATGCTCATCCGCGCCTACCGCGTGCGCGGCCACCTCATCGCCAACCTCGATCCGCTCGGCCTCGACGGTGAGAAGCACCACCCCGAGCTCGACCCGGCGACCTACGGCTTCACCGAGAAAGACTACGACCGCGAATTCTTCGTCGACGGCGCGCTCGGCCTCAAGACGGCGACGCTGCGCAAGGTGTTGACGGTGGTCAAGAAGACCTACTGCCAGAAGGTCGGGGTCGAGTTCATGCACATCCAGTACCCCGACCAGAAGTCATGGATTCAGCAGCGCGCCGAAAGCAGCCGCAACGCGGCCGATCTGAGCGCCGAGGAACGCAAGGCGATCCTTCGCCAGCTCTATTCCTCCGAGGGCTTCGAGCGCTTCCTCCACATCAAGTACACGGGCACCAAGCGGTTCTCGCTCGAGGGCGCCGAGAGCCTGATCCCCCTGCTCGAGACGATCATCAACACCGCCGGCGAGCTGGGTGTCGAGGAGATCGTGTTCGGCATGCCGCACCGCGGCCGGCTCAACGTGCTGACGACGGTGATGGACAAGTCCTACGCCGCGGTGTTCGCGGAGTTCCAGGGCGAATCGGCGAATCGCGACGACGTCCAGGGCTCGGGCGACGTCAAGTACCACCTCGGCACGTCGTGCGACCGCGAGCTCGCCGACGGCAGGCGCATCCACCTCGGCCTCGCCGCCAACCCCTCGCATCTCGAGGCCGTCAACCCGGTCGTCGAGGGCAAGACGCGAGCCAAGCAGGCGCAGCGCGGCGACACCCGGCGCGATAAGGTGATGAGCCTGCTGATGCACGGCGACGCGGCGTTCGCCGGCCAGGGCCTGGTCGCCGAGACGCTGGGGCTTTCCGAGCTGCGCGGCCACCGCACCGGCGGCACCATCCACATCATCGTCAACAACCAGATCGGATTCACCACCAGCCCCAAGTACTCGCGCTCGTCGCCGTATCCGTCGGATGTCGCCAAGATGGTCCAGGCGCCGATCTTCCACGTCAACGGCGACGACCCCGAGGCGGTCGTCCACATCGCCCGCTTCGCGGTCGAGTTCCGCCAGCGCTTCAACCGCGACGTGGTCATCGACATGATCTGCTACCGCCGCCACGGTCACAACGAGGGCGACGAGCCGGCGTTCACCCAGCCGCAGATGTACCGCAGGATCGCCCAGCACCCGACGACGCGCCAGCTCTACACCGAGCGGCTCATCGCCGACGGCGTGCTCACGCCCAAGCAAGCCGAGGGGCTGATCGAGGAGTTCAACCAGGGCCTCGAGGAGGCGCTCGAGGCGTCGAAGAGCTACCGGCCCAACAAGGCCGACTGGCTCGAGGGCGCCTGGGCGGGCTTCGAGATGGCCGAGGCCGGCGGCCCGCGCCGCGGCACGACGAGCGTCGACATCGACGTGCTCAAGGAGGTCGGGCTGACCATCTGCGCCGCGCCCGAGGGCGTCAACATCCACCGCAAGCTCGAGCGTATCCTCGGCAACCGGCGCCGCATGATCGAGACCGGCGAGAGCATAGACTGGTCGACCGCCGAGGCGCTCGCCTTCGGCACGCTGCTCGTCGAGGGCAACGGCGTGCGCCTCGTCGGCCAGGATTCGGGCCGCGGCACCTTCAGCCAGCGTCACTCGGTTCTCGTCGACCAGTCGTCGGAAGAGCGTTACGTGCCGCTCAACCACATCCGCGACGGCCAGGCGTCCTACGAAGTGGTCGACAGCATGCTGTCGGAGGCGGCGGTGCTCGGCTTCGAGTACGGCTACTCGCTCGCCGATCCCGACGCTCTGGTGCTGTGGGAGGCGCAGTTCGGCGATTTCGCCAACGGCGCCCAGGTGATCATGGACCAATTCGTCTCGTCGGGCGAATCCAAGTGGTTGCGCATGTCGGGCCTGGTGATGCTGCTGCCGCACGGCTTCGAGGGCCAGGGACCCGAGCACAGCTCGGCGCGGCTCGAGCGTTATCTCCAGCTCTGCGCCGAGGACAACATGCAGGTCGTCAACTGCACCACGCCGTCGTCGTACTTCCACGTGCTCCGGCGGCAGCTCCGTCGCAACTTCCGCAAGCCGCTCGTGGTGATGACGCCGAAGTCGCTGCTTCGCCACAAGCGCTGTGTCTCGCACCTCGCCGACATGGGGCCGGGCACGGCGTTCCATCGCGTGCTCTACGAGAACGAGATGCCGGGGCCCGACGAGAAGATGCGCCGCATCGTCCTGTGCACAGGCAAGGTGTTCTACGACCTCGAGGCCGAGCGCGACAAACGCGGGCTCAAGGACGTCACCATGCTGCGCCTCGAGCAGATCGCGCCGTTCCCCGAGAAGGCGCTGGGCGAACAGTTGCAGCGCTTTCCCCGGGCCGACGTGGTGTGGTGCCAGGAGGAGCCGCAGAACATGGGCGCCTGGACCTACGTCGCGCCGCGCATCGAGGAGCTGCTCGTGGCGCTCGACGGGACGGCCAGGCGGCAGCGCTACGTCGGCCGGCCGGAGGCGGCATCGCCGGCGACCGGCATCCACAAGGTGCACGTCCGCGAGCAGGCCGAGCTGGTCGACGCGGCGCTCAATATCTGAAGGTGCGAGCGGCGTCGCCGGTTACAAGGGATCGAGACGACGATGAGCGTAGAGATCAAGGTGCCCGCCCTGGGCGAATCGATTACCGAAGCGACGGTCGCGCAATGGTTCAAGACCGCGGGTGACGCGGTGAATGCCGACGAGCCGCTGGTCGAGCTCGAGACCGACAAGGTGACGCTCGAGGTGCCGGCGCCAGCCGGCGGGACGCTGAGCGAGATTCGCGTCGATCAGGGCGAGAACGTCGAGATCGGCGCCGTGCTCGGCCTCATCGACGAGGGCGTCGCCGGCAAACCGGCCGCCGCCCCGGCCGCCGAGGCGCCGGTGCCCGCTCCGCAAGCGCCTGCGCCCGCCGAAAAGTCCGCCGCCGCCGCGCCGATGTCGCCGGCGGTGCGCAGGCTCGTCGAGGAGAACGCGCTCGAGCCGGCGCAGATTGCGGCGACAGGCAAGGGCGGGCGGCTGACCAAGGGCGACGTGCTCAGGGTGATCGAGGGCGGCCAGGCCGCCGCGCCGGCCGCGCCCCAGCCCACCGCCGCGCCCGCGCCGGCGCCCATCCCCGCCCCCGCCCCCGCGCCCTCGGGTCCGCGCCCCGACGCCGAACGCGAGCAGCGCGTGCGCATGACCCGCTTGCGCAAGCGCATCGCCGAACGGCTCAAGGAGGCGCAAAACACCGCCGCCATCCTCACCACCTTCAACGAGGTGGACATGACGAACGTCATGGCGCTCAGGAAGACCTATCGCGACGCCTTCGAGAAGAAGCACGGCGTGCGCCTCGGCTTCATGTCGCTGTTCGTGAAGGCGACGATCGTCGCGCTCGGGGAGCTGCCCGCGGTCAACGCCGAGATCGACGGCGACGACATCGTCTACAAGAACTACTACCACGTGGGCGTCGCGGTCGGTTCGCCGCAGGGCCTCGTGGTGCCGGTGCTGCGCGACGCCGATCGCCTGAGTCTCGCCGGCATCGAGAAGACGATCACCGAGCTCGCCACCAAGGCGCGCGACGGCAAGCTCGCGCTCGAGGACCTCATGGGCGGCACCTTCACCATCACCAACGGCGGCATCTTCGGCTCGCTGTTGTCGACGCCCATTCTCAACCCGCCCCAGGCCGGCATCCTCGGCATGCACAAGATCCAGGAACGCGCTGTGGTTATCGACGGCAAGGTCGAGGCGCGACCGATGATGTATCTGGCGCTGAGCTACGACCACCGGGTCATCGACGGGCGCGAGGCGGTGACCTTCCTGGTGCGCGTCAAGGAGTGCATCGAGGACCCGCAGCGCCTGCTGCTCGACGTGTGAGCGCGGGCGCCGCGTGACATATTCTCCGGCGGGGACGAAGGGGGCGTCGCATGGCGCGTGACAGTTTCGATGTGGTCGTCGTCGGCGGCGGCCCCGGCGGCTACGTCTGCGCGATCCGCGCGGCGCAGCTCGGGCTCGCGGTCGCCTGCGTCGAGAAGCGCGACAGCCTGGGCGGCACCTGTCTCAACATAGGCTGCATCCCTTCGAAGGCGCTGTTGCACGACTCCGAGCTGTTCGCGGCGGCGCGCCACGACCTCGCCGCGCACGGCGTCAAGGTCAAGGGCGTGAGCCTCGACCTCGACGCAATGATGAAGCGTAAGCAAATGGTCGTCGGCGACCTCACCAAGGGCATCGAGCACCTGTTCCGCAAGAACAAGGTCGAATACATCAAGGGCGAAGCCCGCCTCACGGCCAAGCGCGAGCTCACCGCGGCGCTCGACGGCGGCGGCAGCCGTGCGCTCGCGGCGAAGAACATCGTCGTCGCCACCGGCTCGGAGCCGATGCCGCTCAAGGGGATCAAGATTGACGAGGAGCGCATCGTCTCCTCGACCGGCGCGCTCGTGCTCGCCAAGGTGCCCAAGCACATGGTCGTCGTCGGTGGCGGCTACATCGGCCTCGAGCTCGGTTCGGTGTGGCGCCGCCTCGGCGCGGAGGTCACGGTGGTCGAGTTCCTCGACCGCATCGTGCCAACCATGGACGGCGAGATCGCCAAGCAGTTCCAGCGTATCCTCAAGCGCCAGGGCTTCGTCTTCAGGCTCTCGACCAAGGTGACCGCGGCCAAGCTCACCAACCGCGGCGTCGTGCTCGACCTCGAGCCGGCCGACGGTGGCGAAGGCGACAAGATCGAGGCCGACGTGGTGCTGGTGTCGATCGGGCGCCGGCCGTATACGAACGGGCTCGGGCTCGAGGCCGTGGGCGTCGCGCTCGACGAGGCGGGCCGGGTGGCGATCGACGAGCGCTTCCGCACCAACGTCGACGGCGTCTACGCCATCGGCGACGTGGTCGCCGGGCCGATGCTCGCGCACAAGGCCGAGGACGAGGGGCTCGCGGTCGCCGAGATCATCGCCGGCCAGGCCGGGCACGTGAATTACGACGCCATCCCCGGCGTCGTCTACACCTGGCCCGAGGTGGCGAGCGTCGGCAAGACCGAGGAGGAACTTAAGTCCGCCGGCGTCGCCTACAACGCCGGCAAGTTCCCGTTCATGGCCAATAGCCGCGGCCGCACCAACGCCACCACCGAGGGCTTCGTCAAGATCCTCGCCGACGCCGCGAGCGACCGCGTGCTCGGCGTGCACATCATCGGCGCGGGCGCCGGCGAGATGATCGCCGAGGCGGTGCTGGCGATGGAGTTCGGCGCCTCGGCCGAGGACATCGCGCGTACCTGCCACGCGCACCCGTCGCTCTCGGAGGCGGTCAAGGAGGCCGCCCTCGCCATCGCCGCCCGCGCGATCCATATTTGAGTCGTCCCGCCGCGTGCTAGACTGACGCCGGTGTCCGACCGGCTTCTCATCCTCACGCTGTGCGTCGCCGAGGTGCTCGGCATGCTCGGCATCTCGATCTTCCCGGCGCTGTTGCCGACGCTGCAGTCCGAATGGGCGCTCAGCAACGCGCAGGCCGGCTGGATCACCGGCATCTACTACGGCGGCTACATGCTCGCGGTGCCGGTGCTGGTGGGGCTCACCGACCGTGTCGATGCGCGCGGCATCTACCTCGCCTCGACCGCACTCGCGGGCCTCGGCCTCCTGGGCTTCGCCGTGCTGGCGCAAGGCTTCTGGTCGGCGCTCGTCTTCCGCGCGATCGCCGGAGTGGCGCTCGCCGGCACCTACATGCCGGGGCTCAAGGCGCTCACCGACCGCATCGCCGGGACGGCGCAGCCGCGCGCGGTGGCGTTCTACACCTCGAGCTTCGGCATCGGCGTGAGCGCGTCGTTCCTGTTCTCGGGCGAGGTGGCGCAGGCGACGTCGTGGCACTGGGCGTTCGCCGTCGCCGCCCTCGGCACGCCCGCGGCGATGCTGCTCGCCGGCTGGGCGCTCACGACGCGCCCCGCACCTGTGCATCCGGCGCCCGAGACACACCTCCTCGACTTCCGCCCGGTGTTCCGCAACCGCCCGGCGATCGCCTACATCCTCGCCTACACCGCGCACAACTGGGAGCTCTTCGGCGTGCGCGGCTGGCTCGTCGCCTTCCTCGTCTTCAGCCAGACGCTGCAACCCGACTATTCGGGCTGGAGCGCCACCTGGATCGCCACCGCGGTGACGCTGCTCGGGGTGCCGGCGAGCATCGTCGGCGGCGAGTGCGCGCTGCGCTTCGGGCGCCGGCGGGTGATCACCGTGGTGATGACGATCTCGGCGCTGTTCGCCGTCACCATCGGCTTCACGGCGGCGGCCCCGTTCCCGGCCATCGTCGTGCTCGCGCTCGTCTACGCGCCGTTCATCGCCGGCGATTCGGCGGCGATCACCACCGGCGCGTTGCGCGCGGCGCCCGCGGGCGGGCGCGGCGCGGTGATGGCGATGCACTCGTTCATCGGCTTCGCCGGCGCCTTCACCGGCCCCCTCGCCTTCGGCGTCGTGCTCGACGTCTTCGGCGCCGACACGCCGGTGGGCTGGGGCCTCGCCTTCGCCAGCCTCGGCCTCGCGGTGATCACGGGCCCCATCGTGCTGGCGCTGATGGCGCGGGGCAGGCCAGGGAACGGCTGACACGGGAACGATCCGCGTGATTCAGCAAGTGATGTCGCAGCAGCACCAGCCGGTCGTTGGAATTACGGGGACACCTTACTTAATTATTGTGCTGGACTTAGTCATGTGCTCTCCCCCTTCGCAATTAAGTAAGGTGTCCCCGTAATTCGTCGAACGGGTCGCCACCCTGGCGGATCGGGTCACGGCTGCAGATCGGGAGCCACCGGACGCGCCAGCCGGTCTCTTCTTCCAGCGCGGCGATTTGCGTCGAGGCGAGGCACGAGCAGCGGCTGGCGACGCCGTAATAGGAATCTACGGTGGTGCTCGTCACCGCGCCCTGGGGTGGGCCTTACGGTAGACGTTGAGCAGCGATTCCGCGTCGACCTCGGTGTAGCGCTGGGTCGTCGACAGCGAGGCGTGGCCGAGGAGCTCCTGGATCGTGCGCAGGTCGCCGCCGCTGCCCAAGAGATGGGTGGCGAAGCTGTGGCGCAGGCTGTGCGGCGTCGCGCTCTCGGGCAGGCCGAGGTAGCCGCGCAGCTTGGCGAACTGGCCCTGCACCACGCGCGCGCCCAGGCGGCCGCCGCGGGCGCCGACGAACAGCGGCCCGCCCGCGGCGAGCCTGTGCGGGCAGGCGGCGACGTAGTCGGCAATCGCCGCGCGCACTACCGCGAGCAGGGGGACGACGCGCTCCTTGCCGCCCTTGCCGGCGATCACCAGCGCCGCGTCCTCGCGCGTATTGTCGAGCGCCACGTCGCCGAAATCGAGCGCCAGCGCCTCGCCGATACGCAGTCCGGCGCCGTAGAGGAGCGCGACGAGCGCGGTGTCGCGAAGCGCGATCCACGGCGCCGCGGCGAGGTCGCCGACCGCCTCGACCACGGCGCGCGCCTGGCGCACGCTGAGCGGGCGCGGCACGGTGCGGCGCTGCTTCGGAGTGCGCACCGTCGCCAGCGCCGGATTGTGGGCGAGCCCCTCGCGGTCGAGATGGCGGAAGAAGCCGCGCACCACCGACAGCGCGCGCGCGGTCGAGCTCTTGGCGAGCCCGTCGGCAGCGCGGCGTGCGAGCCAGCTGCGGAAGTCGGCGGCGCGCAAGGCGCCGAGGTCGGCCAGGTCGGGCGCTCCGCCCAGGTGTTCGGTGAGAAATTCGAGGAAGGCGGCGAGGTCGCGGCCGTAGGCGTCGAGAGTGTGCGCCGAGGCGCGGCGCTCGCCCGCCAGCCAGCGTCGCCAGCGCCGCACCGCCTCGACCACCGCCGGCGCGGCGGAATAGTGGATCGCGCGCGTTGGTCTTCTACTGCCGATGTGACCGGCCTCTATCGAGGAAGGGTTCCCCGCGCCCATGGTCGGCGAGAGTCGCCGCTCCTATTTGAGCACCGGCATGATGTACTCGGCGCCCTGGCGGATTCCCGAAGGCCAGCGCGAGGTGACGTACTTCATCTTGGTGTAGAAGCGCACGCCCTCGGGCCCGTGCATGTGATGGTCGCCGAACAGCGAGCGCTTCCAGCCGCCGAACGAATGGTACGCCACCGGCACCGGGATCGGCACGTTGATGCCGACCATGCCGATGTCGGCGCGCGCCGCGAAGTCGCGCGCCGCGTCGCCGTCGCGGGTGAAGATCGCGGTGCCGTTGCCGAACTCGTGCGCGTTGACCATGCCGAGCGCCGATTCGTAGTCTTCCGAGCGCACCACCGAGAGCACCGGGCCGAAGATCTCCTCGCGGTAGATGCGCATGTCGGTGGTGACGCGGTCGAACAGGCAGCCGCCGATGAAGTAGCCGTTCTCGTAGCCCTGGAGCGTAAGGTCGCGGCCGTCGACGACGAGCTCGGCGCCTTCCTCGATGCCGAGGTCGACGTAGCCGCGCACCTTGTCGAGGTGCTGTTTGGTGACCAGCGGGCCCATGTCGGCTTCGGGGTCGTTCCAGGGGCCGATCCTGAGGCCCTCGATACGCGGCTTGAGCCGCTCGACGAGCGCGTCGCCGACCTTGTCGCCGACCGCGACGGCGACCGAGATCGCCATGCAGCGCTCGCCGGCCGAGCCGTAGCCGGCGCCCATCAGCGCGTCGGTTGCCTGGTCGAGGTCGGCGTCGGGCAGCACGATCATGTGGTTCTTGGCGCCGCCCAGCGCCTGGACGCGCTTGTTGTGGCTGGTGCCGGTCCGGTAGATGTACTCGGCGACCGGCGTCGAGCCGACGAAGCTCACCGCGGCGATGTCGGGGTCGGCGAGGATGGCGTCGACCGCCTCCTTGTCGCCGTTGACGACGTTGAGCGCGCCCTTGGGCGCGCCGGCCTCGACCATCAGCTCGGCGAGGCGCAGCCCCGTCGAGGGGTCCTTCTCCGACGGCTTGAGGACGAAGGTGTTGCCGCAGGCCATGGCCATGGGGAACATCCACATCGGCACCATGGCGGGAAAGTTGAACGGCGTGATGCCGGCGCAGACGCCCAAGGGCTGGCGCGTCGAAAAACCGTCGACCCCGGTGCCGACGCTCGGCGTGAACTCGCCCTTGAGCATTTGCGGGATGCCGGTGGCGAACTCGACCACCTCGATGCCGCGCTGCACCGAGCCGCGGGCGTCGTTGAAGGTCTTGCCGTGCTCGGTCGCGGTGAGCTCGGCGAGCTCGTCGAGATGCGCCTCGCACAGCTCCTTGAAACGGAACATGACGCGCGCGCGCGCGATCGGCGTCGTCGCCGACCAGCCGGGAAGCGCCGCCTTCGCCGCCGCCGCCGCCTTCTGCACCTCGGCGGCGTTCGCGAACGGCACGCGCTTGGCGATCTCGCCGGTCGCCGGGTTGAAGATGTCGCCGAAGCGCCCGCTTTCGCCCGCGACGCGCTCGCCGTCGATGTAGTGATGCAGGGTCTCGGTCATGATCGCCTCTCCCGACGGCAGCAGCAGCCGCGTCGCTTAAGTTCCCTCGTCTCTTGCGCCTAAATGAACAGGCGGCCGGCCCATTTCGCAAGCGCTTTCTTGGGCGGAATTATCCCTCGGCAATGGCGAACGCCGCTTCCATCTCGCGGCGGAAGGCGACCGTGGGATCGGCCGCGTCGATGTCGACGTCGGCCCAGCGTAGGATTTCGCCCTCGGCGACCGCGCTCGTGAGCTTGACGCCGTGGGCGAGGCCCAGCGGCAGGGCGCCGAGCTTCAGCGAATCGGCCGCCGGCGTCAGCTTGCCCCAGACCGTGTAGCCGCCCTCGCCGTCGAGCACCTCGCCGGCCCCGAGGTCGCGCTTGGCGACCGCGGCGACGTCGGCCGCGAAGCCGCGCGCACAGCCGATCGGCTCGCCGAGCAAGCCGACGCTGGCGACGCTTATGCCGAGCTCGAGGCCGATCAAATGGTACGGCGTCCACATGGCGGCGTAGCGGCCCGACTCGTCGGTTGCGAGGCCGTACTCGGCGAAGCAGCGTTTGACGTAGTCGTCGGCGGCCTCGAAGGTGACGTACACGCCCCAGCGCAGGTCGTCGGCGATCTCGCGACCGTCGCGCTCGAGGCTCGAGACGACCTCGACCGTCCCCTTGCGGCCGAGCGCGCCGCCGTCGGCACTCGGCTTGAGGACGTTCGCGAGGTCGTGCGCGGCGCAGGGCGGGAAGCCGAGGCCCGCGGCCTGGGGGCCGAGCCCGCAGGCGTTGGCCACCGCGGCCATCTCGATCGCCGACTTGGTGCCGTCGAGGAACGAGTTGAACATCTGCGGGTTCATGCCGCCGGCCTCCGCCTCGTCCGCGGTCAGCCCGTAGTAGCCCCACACCGTCTCGGGCGTCGAGGCGTGGTAGGCGGGCAGGTACTTGGTGCCCTTGCCGGCGCAGACGACGGCGAAGCCGCAGGCCCGCGCCCAGTCGACCATCTCGCAGATGAGCGCCGGCTGGTCGCCGTAGGCGAGCGAGTAGACGAGGCCCGCCGCCTCGGCCCGGCGCGCGAGCAGGGGCCCGGCGAGCACGTCGCCCTCGACCGTCACCATGACCACGTGGCAACCGTGGCCAAACGCGGCGAGCGCATGGGCGATGCCGGCGGCCGGGTCGCCGGTCGCCTCGACGACGACGTCGAGGCCGCCCGTGGCGATCAGCGCCTGCACGTCCTCGGTGAGATGCGTCGTGCCGCCGGCGCGCGCGGTGTCGAAGTCGGGCGCGGCGAACGCCTCGTCGGCCCAGCCGGCGCGCCGGCACGCCTCGCGCGCGCGCTCGAGCGAGAGGTCGGCGATGCCCATGATCTGCAGCCCCGGCGTGCGCCGGGCCTGGGCGAGGAACATGGTGCCGAACTTGCCGGCGCCGATGAGCCCGACGCACAAGGGCTCGCCCGCCTCGGCACGGGCGCGCAGCAGTGTGTAAAGGCTCATGCGGCGGCTCCTACGCGACCGGATAGGCGGCGGTGAGGCAATCGTCGGGCAGGCATTCGATCGGGGTGAAGTCGCGATGCGCGATCCACTCGGGGCGCTTGAAGCGGCGGATGTGGTTGTCGACGTGGCAGACGCTCACGTAAACGATGACCCGGTCCCACGGCGACATGTTGCTGCCCGAGCCGTGGACGATGTTGCCGTGGAACATCAGCACCGAGCCCGGCGCGCCCTTGGCGGCGACGACGCCGTGGCGCTCGACGAGGCCGCGGATCGTCTCGTCGTCGATCGTCCACAGGGGATAGCTCGTCGTCTCGACGTCGTGGCCCGCCTCGAGCTTGCCGCCCTTGTGCGAGCCGGGAATGAACATCAACGGCGCGTTGAACTCGTTGATCTCGGAGAGGAAGACCGCGAAGTTCATGGCCCTGGGCTCGGGCATCAGATCGTCGCGCGCCCAGGTGCCGTAGTCCTGGTGCCACTGCCAGACGTCGCCGTTGAACGCCGCCTTGCCGTTGATCTTGAACTGGTGGATGTAGACCGGCCCGCCGAGCAGCTGCATCGCCGGTTCGATCAGCCGCGGGTGGCGCGACAGCCTCGCGTAGGCGTCGTTGTAGGTGTGCGCGGCGAAGTTGGTGCGCACCACGCCACCCTTCTGCTCGCGCACGTTCTCGCGCCGCTCTTCGCCGAACAGCGCCGGCACCTCGGCCATGAGCACGCCGGCCTCCTCGCGCGTGAAAAGGTCGGGGATGAACAGATAGCCCTCGCTATCGAACTGCGCGCGCTGCGCGTCTGTGAGCTTCATCGCTCGCGTCCTCCTGAACCCCTGGCCGAGTTTAGCCGAGGCGGGAGGTCACGGCCAGCCGCCGCCGCATCTCACGGCCGGATGTCGATCGGGGTGCCGTCGGCGACCGCGTACCAGACCTCGCGCATGTCGGCGCGCCTGAGCCCGATGCAGCCCTCGGTCCATCGGCGTTCCTCGGCGGATGCTTGCCACGGCAGCCCGTCGCCGAGCGCGTGCAGCATGATGCCGCCGCCGGGATCGACGCCGGCGCGCGCCGCGCGCGCGCGGTCGTCGGCTTTCGGGTACGAGACGTGGATCGCGGGGCCGAGCTTCTCGCTCACGCGGCGCCAGTCGAGCGCATAGAGGCCCTCGGGCGTGCGCCCGTCGCCCTCGCGAAGCTTGTGGCCGCGCGGATCGAAGCCGAGCGTGACCGGATAGCGCCTGACGACGATGCCGTCGTCATAGAGCAGCAGCTCGCGGCGGGCCTTGAGCACGACGACGCGGTCGGCGGCATAAAGCGCCAGCGGCCGACCACCGAGGTCGAGCCACGAATGCCGCGTGCCCCAGTCGCGCCACACGTCCCACGCGCCGACTGCCGCGGCAGTGAGCGACGCCAGGCCCAACGCGAAGAGACACGCGTAGATCAACCGCGTGCCGTGATTCGAGCGCCGCAATCCCGCCATGGGCCGGAGGGTGATCGCAATGTTGGGCGAAATTATGGCGCCGACCGCGTGCGCTCAGAACCGGAACGACATGCCGAGAAGCAGATGGTTGGTGTCGAGTCTCGTGTCGATGCGCTCGTTCACCCGGCTGGGAAGGCCGAACAGGAACCCGAGCGTCTCGTTCTCGACGCTCACGTCGTGGCTCGTGCGCCGGTACTCGGCGAACAGCGCCAGGTTGCCGGTCATGTGCCACGCCAACCCGGCGCGCGCGTCGAGGCCGACCTCGATCGAAAGCCCGTCGATGGCGCGCGACAGCGCCGGGCGGAAATCGACCTCGATATGCACGAAATAGACCCCGGGGCCGGCGGCGACGTAGGGCTGCAGGCGGCCGTTGGGAAACTCGGCGCTGACCAGCAGCGGCAGGCGCAGCATGAGCATCGGCGTGAGCGAGACGACCTCGATCTCGACCCCGGAGCCAGCGGGCGCGAAGTACGAGCCGTCGAGCGCGAAGCCGAGCCACGGCAGGTTGTCGAGCCAACCGCCGACGCGCCCGCCGACCGAGAGCGAATCGCCGAACTCGACCTCGCGAAGCACACTCTCGCCGGCGATCGGTAGTTCGGCGCGAACGCCGGCGTCCTCGGCGAGCACGAGACCGCCGTAGACGTCGAGGAAGGTCTCGGCGCGAACCGGGCCGGGCGCCGCGACGAACGCGACGGTGCACGCAACGGCGGCGAGCCGCCGCAACAGGCGAGGCCGGTCCATGCTTCCTCCGGAAAGATGAGGCAGCGACCAGTTCGCCCCGCATTGTCGGAAATTCAAAGCCCCTTGCAGTTCCACCGCCGGCCGGTGGCGTTTACATGCGGCGCTCGACCATCAGCTTCTTGATCTTGGCGATCACCTTGCCGGGGTTGAGGTCCTTGGGGCAGGTGCGCGTGCAGTTCATGATCGTGTGGCAACGGTAAAGGCGGAACGGGTCCTCGAGGTCGTCGAGGCGCTCGCCGGTGAACTCGTCGCGGCTGTCGACGATCCAGCGATAGGCCTGCAAGAGGATCGCCGGGCCCAGGTAGCGCTCGTCGTTCCACCAGTAGC
>JAZFVR010000044.1:0-3059 GCA_036447835.1 Alphaproteobacteria bacterium
ATGTCGATCCTGCCGTGCATCGCGATTTCCACCCTGGTCATCGGCTTCAACCTGCTCGCCGACGGGCTGCGCGAGATCTCGATGCGCGACTGAGCGCGGCGAGCGGAGGCACCATCACATGAGCGACGACGTTCCCGTCCTGCAGATCGAGAACCTCGGCATTTCATACTTCGTGCGCGCCGGCGAGATTCCGGCGGTGCCCGACTTTTCGTTGACGTTGCATCGTGGCGAGAGCTTCGGCCTAGTCGGCGAATCGGGCTGCGGCAAGTCGACCGTGGCGATGGCGATCATGCGCTATCTGGGCAGCAACGGCGGCATCGTGCGCGGCCGCATCGTGTTCGAGGGCCGGGACATGGCCGAGCTGTCGCGCGAGGAGCTCAGGCGGCTGCGCGGCTCGAAGATCGCCATGGTCTACCAGGAGCCGATGAGCGCGCTCAACCCGAGCCTGACGGTCGGCAAGCAGCTCATGGAGGTCCCGATCTTCCACGAGGCGGCGTCGCGACAGGAGGCATACGACCGCGCGATCCAAGTGCTGGCCGACGTCAACATGCCCGATCCCGAAACGGTGATGACGCGCTATCCCCATCAGATCTCGGGCGGCCAGCAGCAGCGCGTGGTCATCGGCATGGCGTTCCTGTCGCACCCCTCGCTGTTGCTGCTCGACGAGCCGACGACCGCGCTCGACGTCACCGTCGAGGCCACGGTGATCGACCTCATCGCCGATCTGCGCAAGAAGTACAACACCACGCTCATCTACATTTCGCACAACCTCGGGCTGATCGTGAAGGTGTGCGACAGGGTGGGCGTGATGTACTCGGGCGAAATGGCCGAGGAGGGCACGATCCGCGAGGTGTTCAAGAACACCAAGCATCCCTATACCTACGGCCTGTTCGATTGCATTCCCTCGCTCGACGCCGACAAGCACACGCGCGCGCTGGCGCCGATCCCGGGCCAGGTGTCGCTGCCGCACGAGCGGCCGCCGGGCTGCGCCTTTGGTCCGCGCTGCAACTACTTCGAGGCGGGCATCTGCGACTCGGACCGCGTCGAGATCGAGCCGGTCGATGACAGTGCGACCCACCGCGTGCGCTGCCTGCGCTGGGACGAGATCGTCCACGAGCCGGCGGCGCCCGACGTCGAGATCGTCCAGGCGCGGCGCCGGGTGCCGGCGGAGGTGCTGCACGTCACCACGATGGACAAGTTCTACGAGCTGCACGACCGGTCCCTGAAGGCGCTGCTGTCGGGCAAGTCGACCCGCTACGTCAAGGCCAACGAGGGCGTTTCGTTCAACGCGCGGCGCGGCCAGACGGTGGCGATCGTCGGCGAATCGGGCTGCGGCAAGTCGACCTTCGCCAAGGTGCTCACCGGGCTCGAGACGGCGACCCGGGGCGAGATCAAGTTCAACCACGAGAACATCGCGGCGATCCCTGTCGACAAGCGCGAACCCGACCTCATCGCCGCGATGCAGATGGTGTTCCAGAACCCCGACGGCACGCTCAACCCGAGCCACACGGTGGGCGGCGCCATCGGCCGGGTGATCAAGAAGTTCGGCCTCGCCTCGCGGCGCCGCGACATCGACAGGATGGTCGCCGACCTCCTCGAATTGGTGCGCCTGCCGCCCGAGTTCGCCCGGCGCAAGCCGCGCCAGCTTTCGGGCGGGCAGAAGCAGCGCATCGCCGTCGCCCGCGCCTTCGCTGGCAAGCCGTCGATGGTCATTGCCGACGAGCCGGTCTCGGCGCTCGACGTCTCGGTGCAGGCGGCGGTCATCAACCTGCTGATGGACGTGCAGAAGGAGTACAACACCACGCTCCTGTTCATCAGCCACGACCTCAGTGTGGTGCGCTATCTCGCCGACTACGTCGTGGTCATGTACCTGGGCCAGATCATGGAGGCGGGGCCGGCGGCGGAGATCTTCGATCCGCCTTACCACCCGTACACCGAGGCGCTCCTGTCGGCGGTGCCGATTCCCGACCCCGACGTTGTCCAAAAGCGCATCCGCCTCGAGGGCGAGATTCCCAGCGTCATCGATCCGCCCAAGGGCTGCCGCTTCGCCACCCGCTGTCCGCACAAGATCGGCGACATTTGCGACAACGAGCCGCCGCCCGACCAGGACGTGGGCGGGGGGCACCGCATCAAGTGCCATATCCCGCTCGACGAACTGAAGAAGGCAGAGCCGATCTTCCACAAGAAGGAGGCGGCGGCCGAATAATCGCGCTTGCGCGGCGACGCAGGCTCGGGCATTTACGGGGCGCCGGCGCGGGCGCCCTCGCCGTCCGTGGCCGGCGGCGGACAAGCCCGTGGGGAGGTTCATGGCCAGGGCCCGGTATTCGATCTTCAGCCTCGTCAGGAACGCCCGCGACCACCATGAGAACTGGCCGCGGGCGTGGCGCAGCCCCGATCCCAAGCCCGAATACGACGTCGTCATCATCGGCGGCGGCGGCCATGGCCTCGCCACGGCGTACTATCTCGCCAAGGAGCACGGCGTCACCAACGTCGCCGTCCTCGAGAAGGGCTGGCTCGGCGGCGGCAACACCGGGCGCAACACCACGGTCGTGCGCTCGAACTACCTGTGGGACGAAAGCGCCGGCATCTACGAGAAGTCGCTCAAGCTGTGGGAAGGGCTCGCGCAGGAGCTCAACTTCAACCTCATGTTCAGCCAGCGCGGGGTGCTCAACCTGGCCCACAACCAGCACGACCTGCGCGAGCTCCGCCGCCGGGTCAACGCCAACCGCCTCAACGGCATCGATTCGGAGTATCTGACGCCGGCGCAGATCAAGGCGTTCTGCCCCATCCTCAATACGTCGCCCGAAGCGCGCTACCCCATCGTCGGCGCGTCGCTGCAACGGCGCGGCGGCACCGCGCGCCACGACGCGGTGGCGTGGGGCTACGCGCGCGCCGCCGATTCGCTCGGCGTCGACGTCATCCAGAACTGCGAGGTCACCGGCATCCGCCGCAAGGGCGCGCGCGTCACCGGGGTCGAGACGACGCGGGGCGCCATCGGGGCCGGGAAGATCGCGTCGGCCACCGCCGGCCATACGAGCGTCATCGCGGCGATGGCGGGC
>JAZFVR010000045.1:0-8598 GCA_036447835.1 Alphaproteobacteria bacterium
CCAGTCACGAGTTGACCGGGTCGGAAATCTTGATCAAGGCGCTCCTCGACCAGGGCGTCGACATCGTGTTCGGCTATCCCGGCGGCGCTGTGCTTCCGATCTACGACGCGCTGTTCAAGCAGAACCAGCTGCGTCACATCCTCGTCCGCCACGAGCCCGGCGCCGTACACGCGGCCGAGGGCTATGCGCGCTCGACCGGCAAGGTCGGCGTCGTGCTCGTCACCTCGGGCCCCGGGGCGACGAACTGCGTCACCGGCCTGACCGACGCGCTGATGGACAGCGTGCCGCTCGTCTGCCTCACCGGCCAGGTGCCGACCCATCTCATCGGCAACGACGCCTTCCAGGAAGCCGACACCGTCGGCATCACGCGGCCGTGCACCAAGCACAACTACCTGGTGAAGAACGTCGAGGACCTGGCGCGCGTCATCCACGAGGCGTTCTACGTGGCACGCAGCGGCCGCCCCGGCCCGATCGTCGTCGACCTGCCCAAGGACATGATCAACGCCAGCGGCGCCTACGTCGGCCCGACCAATGTGCGGCACAAGTCGTACAACCCGAGGGTCAAGGCCGATCCGGCGCACATCGAGGAGGCGGTCGAGCTGCTCGCCGGCGCCAAGCGGCCGATCATCTACGCCGGCGGCGGGGTCATCAACTCCGGCACGGGCGCCTCGCAACTGCTCACCAACTTCGCGCATATCACCGGCTACCCGGTGACGCTGACGCTGATGGGCCTGGGGGCGTTTCCCGCCGCCGACAAGCAGTTCCTCGGCATGCTCGGCATGCACGGCACCTACGAGGCCAACATGGCGATGTCCGAGTGCGACGTGATGCTCGCCATGGGCGCGCGCTTCGACGATCGGATAACCGGCAGGCTCGACGAATTCTCCAAGGGCTCGAAGAAGATCCACGTCGACATCGACCCCTCGTCGATCAACAAGAACGTCCACGTCGACCACGCCATCGTCGGCGACTGCGCCTACGTGCTCGAGGACATGACCAAGTTCTGGAAGGCGCGGCACTCGCGTCCCGACGACAAGGCGCTCAAGGCGTGGTGGCAGCAGATCGCGCAATGGCGCAAGCGCGACTGCCTCGCCTACGAGAACTCGGGCAAGGTGATCAAGCCGCAATACGCGTTGCAGCGGCTCTACGAGCACACCAAGGACCGCGACGCCTATTTCACCACCGAGGTCGGCCAGCATCAGATGTGGGCGGCGCAGTTCCTGCGCTTCGACAAGCCCAACCACTGGATGACCTCGGGCGGGCTCGGCACCATGGGCTACGGCCTGCCGGCGGCGGTGGGCGTGCAGTTCGCCCACCCCGACGCGCTGGTCATCGACGTCGCCGGCGAGGCTTCGGTGCTGATGAACATCCAGGAGATGTCGACCATCGCCCAGTACCGCCTGCCGGTGAAGGTGTTCATCATGAACAACCAGTACATGGGCATGGTGCGCCAGTGGCAGGAGTTCTTCCACGGCGGACGCTACTCGGAAACCTACATGGACTCGCTGCCCGATTTCGTCCGCCTCGCCGAATCGTTCGGCGCGGTGGGCCTGCGCGCGACCAAGCCCGAAGAAGTCGACGGGGTCATCGAGGAGATGCTCGCCGCCGACAAGGCGGTGATCGCCGACATCATGGTCGACCCGACCGAGAACGTCTACCCGATGATCCCGGCGGGCGCCGCGCACTACGACATGAAGCTCGGTCCCGACGATAAAATCGAACAGCAACCCGAGGACGGGATGGTGCTCGTCTGAGCGACGCGGCACCGGCGCGCGCGGAGAGGGACTCGCGGGCGCAGGAGCGCGTCCGCCCGGCAGCGGCGCAGGACAGGACCGTGGAAGACGAGGTCAGAAACCACACGATCGCCATTCTCGTCGACAACGAGGCCGGCGTGCTCGCCCGCGTCATCGGCCTGTTCTCGGGCCGCGGCTACAACATCGACAGCCTCACGGTCGCCGAGGTCGACGCCGAGGCCACGCTGTCGCGCATCACCATCGTCACCTCGGGCCCGCCGATGGTGATCGAACAGATCAAGGCGCAGCTCGATCGCCTGGTGCCGGTGCACAGGGTGAGCGACCTCACGGTCAACGGACCCTCGGTCGAGCGCGAGCTGGCGCTCATCAAGGTCGCCGGCAGCGGCGAGAAGCGCGTCGAGTCGCTGCGTATCGCCGACATCTTCCGTGCCCGTGTCGTCGACAGCACCAACGATTCCTTCGTCTTCGAGATGACCGGCACGACCGACAAGCTCAACGCCTTCATCAACCTGATGATGCCGCTCGGCCTCGTCGACGTCTCGCGCACGGGCGTCGTCGCCATCTCGCGCGGCTCGAAGGGCATCTAGGAGCCCGTGACCATTACCCGGACAGGCTCCTAGCCGACGCCGATGCCTTCGACGGCGTCGGCCGTCTCCGATTAGCCTGAGGAATCCTTGCGGCCCCGGCGGACATCGGGTAAAGCTAGTAAACGCTGGCCTTGCCGGCGCGAATTCATTTATTGTTAACCATGGATCACTAGTGTTTCCGCCGGTGCGCCTTTCATTGGTTTCGATGGTCGCCGGCATTTGGCGAGAAGATGGCAACAACGAGCGAAATTCGGCCCTGGATCGACGCGCGCCTTCTGGCGCGCGGCGGGCCCCTGGGTGCGCCCGGCCTTCGCCTCGCCGCGACCCTGCAACTGGCATGTGATGGAGTCCTTCGACTTATCTGCCCCTGAGCGGGGAATCGCCGCCTTTGCGGCCGTTCAGGGGGACTCGCTATGCAACCCGAATTCAGAGATCCGGATAAGAAGGACCATCCACATGTCAACCGCAACAGAAAGCAACCGAGTCGTCATCTTCGACACCACCCTGCGCGACGGCGAGCAATCGCCGGGCTGTTCGATGAACCTCGAGGAGAAGCTCCGCGTTGCCGAGCTGCTCGAACGCATGGGCGTCGACGTCATCGAGGCCGGCTTCCCGATCGCCTCGCGGGGCGATTTCCAGTCGGTCAACGAGGTTGCCAAGGTGATCAAGGGCTCGACCGTGTGCGGCCTCGCGCGCGCCTCGCTCAAGGACATCGACCGCGCCGCCGAGGCGCTCGAGCCGGCCGAGCGCAAGCGCATCCACACCTTCATCGCGACCAGCCCGCTGCACATGAAGTACAAGCTCCAGATGGAGCCCGAAGCGGTGCACGAGGCGGTGATCGACAGCGTCACCCGCGCACGCAACCTGTGCGACGACGTCGAGTGGAGCTGCGAGGACGGCTCGCGCACCGAGCACGACTTCCTGTGCCGCACGGTCGAATCGGCGATCAAGGCCGGCGCGCGGACGATCAATATTCCCGATACCGTGGGCTACGCCCTGCCCGAGGAATTCGCCGCCCTCATCGCCATGCTCTTCGAGCGCGTGCCGAACATCGACAAGGCGACCATCTCGGTCCACTGCCACAACGACCTCGGCCTCGCGGTGGCCAACTCGCTGGCCGCGCTCGGCGCCGGCGCGCGCCAGGTCGAGTGCACCATCAACGGCATCGGCGAGCGCGCCGGCAACGCCGCACTCGAAGAGATCGTCATGGCGCTGCGTACGCGGCGCGACCGAATGCCTTTCCAAACCGGCATCGAGACCAAGGAGATCACCAAAGCCTCGCGCCTGTTGTCTTCGATCACCGGCTTCTCGGTACAGCCAAACAAGGCGATCGTCGGCGCCAACGCCTTCGCCCACGAAGCGGGCATCCACCAGGACGGCATGCTCAAGCACGCCGGCACTTACGAGATCATGACCCCGGAATCGGTCGGCCTCGTCAAGTCGACGCTGGTGATGGGCAAGCATTCGGGCAGGCACGCGTTCAGGCGCAAGCTCGAGGAGCTGGGCTTCGAGCTCGGCGAGAACTCGTTCCAGGAGGCGTTCCAGCGCTTCAAGGACCTTGCCGACAAGAAGAAGGACGTCTTCGACGAGGACATCGTCGCCATCGTCGAGGACGAGCTGGGGCACGGCGTCGACCGCATCAGGTTCGTCTCGCTGCATGTGGTGTGCGGATCCACCGGGCCGCAGCGGGCGACGCTCACGCTCGACATCGACGGCGAGGAGCACGGCACCGCGGCCGAAGGCAACGGCCCGGTCGATGCGACGTTCAACGCCATCGGCGAGCTGTTTCCGCACCAGGCGACGCTCGAGCTGTATCAGGTTCACGCGGTCACCGGGGGCACCGACGCCCAGGCCGAGGTGACGGTGCGGCTCGAGGAAAACGGGCGCACCGTCAACGGCCAGGGTGCCGACACCGACACGCTGGTGGCCTCGGCGCGCGCCTACGTCAGCGCCTTGAACAAGTTGCTGGTAAAGCGCGAGAAGACCGCGCCGGCTGCGCTTACCGCCTGAGGGCGGCACGAATAATACGCCATGGGGCGTCCGCCGCCATGATGCGGCGGGCGTCCGGTGGTCGGCCACTGAGAGGGGTGTAATA
The DNA here is from genome assembly GCA_036447835.1 of Alphaproteobacteria bacterium. GTDB lineage: Bacteria > Pseudomonadota > Alphaproteobacteria > JAAXGF01 > JAAXGF01 > JAZFVR01. The sequence goes on from JAZFVR010000045.1 coordinate 4,437, forward strand.
GAAAAAGTATGTTCTCGCGATTGCTCGGCATGATGTCCGCCGATATGTCGATCGACCTCGGCACGGCGAACACGCTCGTCTACGTGAAGAGCCGCGGTATCGTTCTCAACGAGCCGTCGGTCGTTTCCATCGTCACCGTCCGCGGCAAGAAACAGGTGCTCGCCGTCGGCGACGAGGCCAAGCAGATGCTCGGCCGCACCCCCGGCAACATCGAGGCGATCCGGCCCCTGCGCGACGGCGTCATCGCCGACTTCGAGATCGCCGAGGAGATGATCAAGCACTTCATCCGCAAGGTGCACAACCGGCGCAGCTTCGCCAGCCCGCAGATCATCGTCTGCGTGCCCTCGGGCTCGACCGCGGTCGAGCGCCGGGCGATTCAGGAATCGGCGGAGAGCGCGGGCGCCAGGCGGGTGTTCCTGATCGAGGAGCCGATGGCCGCCGCCATCGGCGCCGGCCTGCCGGTGACCGAGCCCACGGGCTCGATGGTCGTCGACGTCGGCGGCGGCACCACCGAGGTCGCGGTGCTGTCGCTCGGCGGCATCGTCTATTCGCGCTCGGTGCGCGTCGGCGGCGACAAGATGGACGAGGCGATCATCGGCTACATCCGGCGCAACCACAATCTGCTCGTCGGCGAGGGCAGCGCGGAGCGCATCAAGAAGCAGATCGGCTCGGCGTGCCCGCCCGAGGACGGCGACGGCGAGGTGATGGAGATCAAGGGCCGCGACCTCATGAACGGCGTGCCCAAGGAGCTGATCATCAGCCAGCGCCAGATCGCCGAGAGCCTGGCCGAGCCGGTGGGCGCCATCATCGAGGCGGTCAAGGTGGCGCTCGAGCAGACGCCGCCCGAGCTCGCCGCCGACATCGTCGACAAGGGCATCGTGCTCACCGGCGGCGGGGCGCTTCTCGGCAACCTCGACTTCGTGCTGCGCCACGCCACCGGCCTGCCGGTGTCGATCGCCGACGAGCCGCTGTGCTGCGTCGCGCTCGGTACCGGGCGTTGCCTCGAGGAGATGAAGACCCTGCGGCACGTTCTGTACAACCAGTTCGAGACCTGAGCGCGAGCCCGGCGCGGGCGCGCGCCATCCTGGAGCGGGAGCGGATCCCACGCCAATCATGTAGTTGAGAGGGCGCCGTGAGGCAGCAGGGCGGTTCGGTGAGACGTTTCGCCATGCCCGTCAAGGGCTGGGTCCAGCGTTTCGCCTTCGTCCTGCTGATCGGCGCCGCCATCGGGCTGATGATTCTCGGCAAGGCCGATTCACGCCTGATCGAGAATTTGCGCGTCACCATCACCGACATCACGGCGCCGGTGCTCGACGTCCTGTCACGGCCCGTCGCCAGCATCGCCGAGCTCGTCGATCAGGCGCGCGGACTGGTGAACATGCATGGCGATAACGCCCGCCTGCGCGAGGAGAACGCGCGTCTGCGGCACTGGTACGCGGTGGCGCGGGCGCTCGAAGAGGAAAACGCCGCCTTCCGCGACCTGCTCAGCTTCGTCGCCGATCCGCAGCCGTCGTTCATCACCGCCCGGGTGATCGGCAACTCGGGCGGCGCCTTCGTCCGCACCCTGCTGCTCCACGCCGGGGCCCGCGACGGCGTGCGCAAGGGTCAGGCGGTGGTCAGCGGCGACGGTCTCGTCGGCCGCGTGGTCGAGGCGGGCGATCGCAGCAGCCGGATCCTCCTGCTCACCGACCTCAACGCGCGCATTCCGGTGGTCATCGAATCGACGCGGGTGCCGGGTATCCTCGCCGGCGACAACACCGATCGCCCGCGGCTCACCTTCCTGCCCGTGAACGCCCGCGCCTCGCCCGGCGACCGCATCGTCACCTCTGGCCAGGGTGGCATGCTGCCGCCCGGACTGCCGATCGGCCTCGTCGCCGTGGCCGAGAAGAACGGCGCGCTGGTGCAGCTGTTCGTCGACTGGCACACGCTCGAGTACGTGCGCGTGCTCGATTACACGCTTCCCGGCGTGCTGCCGTCGACGCGCGCCGCGGGGCGCACGGGACCGATCCGGTGAACCCCGACTTCTGGGCTCAGGTCGAGCGGATCGGGCGCAACCTCAGCCCCTTCGCCCTCACGCTTGCCCTGATCCTGGTGAGCGTCATACCGCTGAGGCTTCCCGGCTTCGCCCCGGTGACGCCGGTGGTGGCGCTGATGGCGGTCTATTACTGGAGCATCTACCGGCCCGATCTGTTCCCCGTCGCCGCCGTCTTCTTCGTCGGCGTCGTCCAGGACACCTTCAACGGCACGCCGCTGGGCCTGAGCTCGCTGGTGCTGATGCTGGTGCAGGCCGTGGTCGTGTCGCAGCGTCGCTTCTTCCACGGCAAGGCTTTCCTCGTCGAGTGGTGGGGGTTCATGCTGGTGGCGCCGGGGGCGATGCTGATCACCTGGATGCTGGCGTCGCTCTTCTACGGAGTGATTCTGGTGCCGCGCCCGCTGGGGTTCCAGCTGCTCTTGACGATCGCGCTCTACCCGTGCCTGACGTGGCTCCTGGCACGCGCCCAGCACCATCTGTTGCGCCCGGCCTGACATGCACCACCGCGACCGCGACCGTCTCAAGAAGTTCAGCCGCCGTTCGCTGTTGCTGGGGGGGGGCAAGGCCGTGCTGCTGGCCGCGCTCGGCAGCCGGCTCTACTACCTGCAGGTGGTGCAGTCCGACCGCTACCTCATGCTGGCCGAGGAGAACCGCATCAACCTGAGGCTGCTGCCGCCGCCGCGCGGCCGCATCTTCGACCGCCTCGGCGAGCCGCTCGCGGCCAACCGCTTCAACTACCGCGTCGTCCTCATATCCGAGCAGGCGCGCACGGTCGAGGAGACGCTCGACGACCTCGGCCAAATCATTCCCATCAGCGAGCACGACTACCGCAGGGTGTTGCGTGAGAGCCGCCGCAAGCGCGGCTTCGTGCCGATCACCGTGCGCGAGAACCTGACCTGGGCCGAGGTCAGCCGCATCGAGGTCAACGTTCCCGACCTGCCCGGGATCATGATCGACGTCGGCCAGACCCGTACCTATCCGCTCGGCGCCACGGCGGCGCACATCGTCGGCTACGTCGCCCCGGTGTCCGAGGACGACCTCACCGGCGACCCGCTCCTGGAACTCCCCGAATTTCGCATCGGCAGGAACGGCATCGAGAAGGTGTACGACAAATTCCTTCGCGGCAGCGCCGGCAACAGCCAGGTCGAGGTCAACGCCTACGGCCGCGTCATTCGCGAGCTCGAGCGCAACGACGGCCAGCCGGGCGACGACCTGGTGCTGACCCTCGATGCCGGCTTGCAGAGCTATGCGACCGACCGGCTCGGCGACGAGAGCGCATCGACGGTCGTGCTCGACATCCATAGCGGTGACGTCCTCGCCATGGCCTCGACCCCGACTTACGACCCCAACGCGTTCACCGCCGGGTTGTCGCAAGATGAGTGGCAGGATCTACTCAGCAATCCGCGCAAGCCGCTCATCAACAAGGCGATCGCCGGGCAGTACGCGCCGGGATCGACGTTCAAGATGGTGGTTGCGCTCGCCGCGCTCGAAGGCGGAGTGCTGACGCCGCAGCAACGCTTTACGTGCACAGGCAGATTGCGGCTGGGCGACCGCAACTTCCACTGCTGGAAGCGGGGCGGGCACGGCGAGCTCGACATGGTCGGGGCCATCGAGCAGTCGTGCGACGTCTACTTTTACGAGGTCGCCCGCCGCGCCGGCATCGAGCGCATCGCCGACATGGCGGTGCTCTTCGGCATAGGCGGGCGCACCCGGATCGACCTCGCCGGTGAACGCACCGGCCTGGTTCCCGACCGCGAATGGAAGCTCGCTACCTTCGGCGCGCCGTGGCAGCAGGGCGAGACGCTGATCGTCGGCATCGGCCAGGGCTACCTGCTGACCACGCCGTTGCAGCTCGCCGTGATGACCGCGCGCCTGGCCAATGGCGGCGTCGCGGTGACACCGAGGCTCGTGCGCCGGCCCGCTCTCCCGGCGCCCGGGGGTACCGACGAGGCCACGCCGGCGCCGGCGTTCGAGCGCCTCGGCATATCGCCGGGCTCTCTCGGCACCGTCATCAAGGGCATGACGCGCGTGACCAACGAGCGGCGCGGCACCGCCTACGCCGCGCGCATCACCGAGCCCGAGATGGCGATGGCCGGCAAGACCGGCACCACACAGGTTCGCCGCATCTCC
>JAZFVR010000046.1:0-2570 GCA_036447835.1 Alphaproteobacteria bacterium
CCGATCACGGGCGTGAACTCGGTCACGAACAGCTCCGCCGGCCCAAGCTCGGCGCGCAGCCGCTCGGCGAGCTCCTCCGCGCGCTCCGGCGCGTTCGCGTGCATGACGGCGATCCGCCCGCGCTCGCCGCCCAGGTGCGCGGCCGCGAGGGCCACGAGGCGGTCCATGGCCCGGCGCCTGGTGCGCGGGCGCTCGATGAGGCCGATGTCGCCGTCCACGAGCGAGAGGATGGGCTTCACGTCGAGCAGCCTGCCGAGCCACATCTTGATCCGCGGCACGCGCCCGTTGCGCCACAGGTAACGGAGCGAGTCCAGGTAGCCGAACATGGCGACGCCGGCTATCCCTCGGTTGACCGCCTCGATGACGTCCGCTTTCGAGCCGCTCGCCGCCGCGCGGGCAGCGGCCAGCGCAACGAGGCCCTGCGCGCTGCCCGCCGTATGCGTGTCGATGATGCGGACGTCGATGTCGAACCCCTCGGTGCGGGCGGCGTCCGCCCCGAGGATCGCGGCCTTGTGTGCGGCGCTGAGGCCGGCCGACGGTGTGAGGCAGACGATCTCGCGCGCCGGCTCACGCGCTTCGCGGAAGGCCTCCAGGTACGCGCTCGGCTGCGGCGGCGACGTCGTTGCGAGCTCGCCGGCCTCGAGCATCGAGTAGAGCTCTTGGGGGGTCAGGTCGACGCCGTCGTGGTACGTGCGCCCGGCCGCGTGGACCTCCATAGGTACGACCACCAGTGGCAGGCCGCGCACGAGCTCACGCGGCAGTGACGCGTTGGAGTCGGTGACGATGAGCGGGGTCGGCATGTGCTGGCTGGGCTCAGAGGCTGCGGATGATCGCCCGCAGGGCGATGAGGCCGATGATGGCGACGAGCGGCGTGATGTCGAACATGCCGAGCGGGGGGATGACCCGCCGGAGCGGCGCGATGAGGGGCTCCGTGAGGGTGCCGAGCGCCTGGTTCAGCCGGAGCACGAACTCGTTGCGCACGCCGGCCATGAAGAGCCACGAGATGATCGCGCGGCCGACGAACGCGTAGATCAGCAGCTGGATCAGCCAGAGGAGGATTCCAGTGATGAAGCTCATGGGTTGCCTCCGAGTTCGATGGCCCGCCGGTGCGCCGCCGCGACGGCGTCCCGGATCGTCGCGGCGAAGCCGCCCCGGTCGAGTGCCGCGAGCGCCTCGGCGGTCGTGCCGCCCGGAGACGTCACCGAGGCCCGCAGCGCCGCCGGGTCCTCCCCCGATTCGCGCGCGAGCCGGCCACTGCCGGCGACGGTCTCGGTCGCCAGCGCGAGGGCCATCTCCCGCGGCATGCCCAGCTGCGCGCCCGCCTCCGCCAGCGCCTCGATGAAGGCGAAGACGTACGCGGGCCCGCTGCCCGAGACGGCGGTCGCCATGTCCAGGTACGCCTCGTCGTCCACGTACCACTCGCGCCCGAGCGCTCCCAACAAAGCCGCGGCGGCGGCGCGGCCCTCGGCGCTCACGGCCGGGGCTGCCGTCCACACCGATATGCCCGCGCCGATGCGCGCGGGGGTGTTCGGCATCACGCGCACGACGTGAGGGTGTTTGAGGCCCTCCGCGAGCGCCTTCAGCGGGACGCCGGCGACGATCGAGAGCGCGGTCTGCTTGGCGTCGAACGTCCCGGCGAGGGTCTCGAGCACCGCCGCGATCTGCTGCGGCTTGACCGCGATCACGACGAGCTCGGCGGTCGCCGCGGCCTCGGCTGCGTCCGCGGTCACGGCGACACCGTGGGTGGTGGCGAGGTAAGCGCGTCGGTCGTCGAGCGGCTCGGCGACGCACACATCGGCCGGAGCGACGATGCCGGCGACGAGCGCGCGGGCGAGCATCGCCTCGCCCATCACGCCGCCGCCGATGAAGGCTGTCCGCATCAAAAACACCCCTGAGACGCCGAACGCCGGCCTAGCGGCCGGCTTCGCAAACGGGTCGTGGATGAGTATAGCACGGGGCCGTCATGCGCTAGACGGCGACCAGCGACCCGGTCCGCGCGAGCTGCGCGGCGAGCCGCACCGCCTCGATCATGCCCACCGGGTCGGCTGTCCCACGGCCCGCGATGTCGAACGCCGTGCCGTGGTCGACGGAGGTCCGCAGGAAGGGCAGGCCCAGGTTCACCGTCACGCTCCGGGACCAGTCGTGCACCTTGATGGCGATGTGGCCCTGGTCGTGGTACATCGCCAGCACGACGTCGAATCCGCCGTCGATGGCGCGGTTGAACACCGTATCGGCGGGGACCGGCCCCGTGGCGTCGATGCCGAGCTCACGCGCGGCATCCACGGCCGGCCCGATGGCCTCGGTCTCCTCCGAGCCGAGCAGGCCGGCCTCGCCGCCGTGGGGGTTGAGCGCCGCCGCGGCGACGCGCGGCCTCGGAAAGCCGTGTCCTACGAAGAAGTCGTGGGTCAGCCGCAGCGCCGCGAGCACGCTTTCTTGCGTCACCGCATCGCACGCCTCGCGCAGCGAGTGGTGTGTCGTGAGGTGCACGACGCGCAGCCCCGGCGTGAGCAGCATCGTCAGCACCTGCTCGGCGCCCGTCAGCGCCTGGTAGATCTCCTGGTGCCCCACCT
>JAZFVR010000047.1:0-5398 GCA_036447835.1 Alphaproteobacteria bacterium
TGCTCGACACCTGCCTTTCCGTGCAGCTCGACCGCGCCGCCGCCATCCTGCTCGCCGACATCGACGCGATCTTGGCCGCGCTCGAGCGCCGCGCCTTCGAGCACAAGGAGACGCTGTGCGTCGGCCGCAGCCACGGCATCCATGCCGAGCCGACGACCTTCGGCGTCAAGCTCGCCGGCTATTACGCCGAGTTCGCGCGGAACCGCGTGCGCCTCGAGGTGGCGCGCCGCGAGGTCGCGATCTGCGCCATCTCGGGCGCCGTCGGCACCTTCGCCACCGTCGACCCGCGCGTCGAGGCCCACGTTGCCGAGAAGCTCGGGCTCGCGGTCGAGCCGGTCTCGACCCAGGTCATCCCGCGCGACCGCCACGCCGCGTTCTTCGCCGCTCTCGGCGTCGTCGCGGCTTCGGTCGAGCGCCTCGCCACCGAGATCAGGCATTTGCAGCGCAGCGAGGTGGGCGAGGCCGAGGAGGCCTTCGCCAAAGGCCAGAAGGGCTCGTCGGCGATGCCGCACAAGCGTAATCCGGTGCTCAGCGAGAACGTCACCGGGCTCGCCCGGGTCGTGCGCGCGGCGGTGGCACCGGCGCTCGAGAACGTGGCGCTGTGGCACGAGCGCGACATCTCGCACTCGTCGGTCGAACGCGTGATCGCTCCCGACGCCACCGTGACCCTCGACTTCGCGCTCGCCCGTCTCGCCGGCGTCGTCGACGGGCTCGTGGTGCACGCCGACGCCATGCAACGCAACCTCGATCGCCTCGGCGGGCTCGTCTACTCGCAACGGGTGCTCCTGGCGCTGACCCAAACGGGCATGTCGCGCGAGGCCGCCTACGACGCGGTGCAGCGCAACGCCATGCGCGTCTGGGAAGAGGGAGGAAGCTTTCTCGCGGCGCTCGAGGCCGACGCCGAGGTGACGGCGAAGCTCGACGCCGCGACGCTCGCCGGCCTGTTCGACCCGGCGTGGCACACCCGACACGTCGATGTGATCTTTGAACGCGTGTTCGGGCGGAGTTAGGAACCGCCTGGGCTGTCAGGCTTCAGCCGACGACTGATTGCCGACGGCTTTCGGTGCCGCGCGGCTACTCGCTGAGCACCTGCTCGCGGGCGACCTCCATGAGGCGCTCCATCTCCTTGCGCAGGCGGTGCTCGGAGATGTCGATCTTGGCGTCGGCGAGATCTTTCTGCACCTTTTCGACCACGTCGTCGTCGCCCGGGCGCTCGAAGTCGGCGATCACGACGTCCTTGGCGTAGGCCTCGGCCGCGGCGCCGGTGATCCCCATCTGCTCGGCCACCCACAGGCCGAAGAGCTTGTTGCGCCGCGCGGTGGCCTTGAACTTGAGCTCTTCTTCATGCTTGAAGCGGGTCTCCGCCTCGTTCTTGCGCTTGTCGAAGGTGGTCATCTGCGCGCTGCTCCCTATTGTCCATGTCCGCCGGACCTAGCCTGTCGGCGCGGTTATAGCTTCGTGTGTCAAATATAGGTATTGAAACTTCGATGTGCACCATCGTGCTCTTGCGCCGGCCCGGCCACGACTGGCCGCTCGTCATCGCCGCCAACCGCGACGAGATGCTCGACCGCCCGTGGCGGCCCCCTGGACGTCACTGGCCCGAGCGGCCCGAAATCGTTGCCGGCCGCGACGAGTCTGCCGGGGGCACGTGGCTCGGCGTCAACGATTCCGGGCTGGTCGCCGCGGTGTCGAACCGCCGCGGTTCCCTCGGCCCGGCCCCTGGCAAGCTGAGCCGCGGGGCGCTGCCGCTGGCGGCGCTCGCCCATGGTCGCGCGGCCGATGCCGCCGAGGCGCTCCAGCGCATCGACGCCGGGGCCTACCGGGCGTTCAACCTGGTGCTCGCCGATCGCGAGACGGCGCTGTGGTTGCGCAACCGGGCCGACGGCGGCGGAATCGAGCGATTCGACATCCCCGAGGGGGTCTCGATGGTCACCGCGGGCGAGCTCAATGACCCGGAAAGCCCGCGAATCGAGGCTTTTCTGCCGTGCTTTCGGGCGGCGCCGCCGCCTGAGCCTCGGGCCGGCGACTGGCACGCCTGGGAGAGGCTGCTGGCGAGCCGCGAGACCGGGGCCGCGGGCGACCCGCTGGCCGCCATGTGCATCGTCACCGACGCTGGGTTCGGCACCGTCTCGAGCTCGCTGATCGCCCTTCCAGGGGCCGGCGGCGGGGGGCGGCCCCTCTGGCGCTTCGCCGCCGGGCGGCCGGATGAGGCCCCTTACGTGGCCGTGACCCTCTAGGCCGGCGGCGGTGGGCCTTGCGGAATTGTTTTCGCCTCACATATAGGCTATGTTTTGCATGGCGAAGCTCGGTCCTGGCCGGGCGTCCCGCGGATCTGGCCCGGCTATCCAGACGGGTCTCTTTTGGGTGGAAATGGGCTATGGCGCGCCGCAATAAAGTTTACGAAGGAAAGGCCAAGGTACTGTTCGAGGGGCCAGAGCCCGGTACGTTGGTACAATATTTCAAGGACGACGCGACGGCGTTCAACAACAAGAAGCACGGGATCATCACCGGCAAGGGCGTCCTCAACAACCGCATCTCCGAGTACATCATGACCCGTCTCAACGAGATGGGAATCCCGACCCACTTCGTGCGTCGGCTGAACATGCGCGAGCAGCTCATCAAGGAAGTCGAGATCATTCCCGTCGAGGTGGTGGTGCGCAACGTCGCCGCCGGTTCGCTGTCGACGCGTCTCGGCACGCCCGAGGGAACGCCGTTGCCGCGGTCGATCGTCGAGTACTGCTACAAGTCCGACGAGCTCGACGACCCGCTGGTGTCGGAGGAACACATCACCGCGTTCGGCTGGGCCAGCACCCACGACCTCGACGACATGTTATCGCTCGCGCTCAGGGTCAACGATTTCCTCAGCGGGCTGTTCTTCGGCGTCGGCATCCGCCTCGTCGACTTCCGGCTCGAGTTCGGGCGTCTTTACATGGGCGAAGAGATGCAGATCGTCATCGCCGACGAGATCAGCCCCGACAACTGCCGCCTGTGGGACATGGCGACCGGCGAGAGGATGGACAAGGACCGCTTCCGCCGCGACCTCGGCGGCGTCGAGGAAGCGTACCAGGAAGTCGCCCGCCGGCTCGGCATCCTGCCCGAGAGCGGGCCGAGGGATCTCAAGGGACCCAAGGTGATGCAGTGAAGGCTCGCGTCCACGTCACCCTCAAGGACGGCGTGCTCGACCCCCAGGGAAAGGCGATCGCACAAGCGTTGGGCAGGCTCGGCTTCGCCGGCGTCAGCGAGGTGCGCCAGGGCAAGTACATCGAGATCGACTTCGACGAGAGCGACCGCGCGCGCGCCAAGGCAACGGTCGAGGCGATGTGCGCCAAGCTGCTCGCCAACACGGTCATCGAGAACTACGCCATCGAATTCGCCGAGTAATCCGGCGCTTCCCACTTCCGTTTCTCACGAATGCCCTTGCGCTGCGGCTCCCGCATGGCGAGGATGGGGCTTGCACCTGTGGCACATGAGCAAGCGATGGAACGTCGGGGCGGCGACCGCGCCTTCACCAAGGAGAGCCTCTACGGCACCGACCCCGAGCGCACCTACGCGGGGGCGCTCAGCTTCATGCGGCGCAAATACAGCCGCGAGCTCGAGGGCGTCGACGTGGCGGTCACCGGCATCCCCTTCGACCTCGCGGTGACCAACCGCCCCGGCACGCGCTTCGGCCCCGCGGGCATCCGCCGCGCCTCGGCGCTGCTCGCCTGGGGGCAACCGTTCCCCTGGGACTTCGACCCCTTCGACCGGCTCGCGGTGATCGACTACGGCGACTGCCACTTCGACTTCGGCCGGCCCGACAAGATTCCCGACGAGATCACGGCGCACGCCCGCGAGATCATCGACACCGGCGCCTCGATGCTCAGCCTCGGCGGCGACCACTTCATCACCTACCCGCTGCTGCGCGCCCACGCCCAGGTTCACGGTCCGCTGTCGCTGGTCCACTTCGACGCCCATTCGGACACCTGGCGCGACGAGGACGGGCGCATCGACCACGGCACCATGTTCTTCCATGCCGCCCAGCAGGGTCTGGTCGTGGCCGAGCGCTCGGTGCACGTGGGCATCCGCACCCACAACGCCGAGACGCACGGCTTCACCGTTCTCGACGCCCCCAGCGTGCACCGCAACGGCGCCGCCGCCGCGGTCGAGGAAATCAAGCGCGTGGTCGGCGACAACAAGGCGTATCTCACCTTCGACATCGACTGCCTCGACCCGAGCTTCGCGCCGGGCACGGGCACGCCGGTCGTCGGCGGGCTGAGCCCGGTGCAGGCGCGCGACATCCTCTGTGCGCTCGGCGACGTCGACTTCGTCGCCATGGACATGGTCGAGGTCTCGCCCATGTACGACGTCGGCGACATCACCTCGCTCGTGGCGGCGACGCTGGCGCTCGATTATCTCTGCCTCAGGGCGTCGAAACGTCCGCCCGGATGACGGCGTAGGGTTGCGCCGAAGGGGCGCGGTTCAGGGGAGCGTCTCGAAGAAGGACTCGAGGCGTTCGAGGATCGTTGCGCGGCGTTGCGGCCGCTCTCCACGTACTCGCGGTAGCTCGTCACGATCTTGGCGAGGTCGGGTTTCTGCTCGGCGGCCTTGCGCTGCCATTTCTCCGCTTCGCGTTTGTCCTGCGGCACCCCGAGTCCGTTGGCGTAGAGCTCGCTGAGATGGACCTGGGCGAGCGCGCAGTCGGCCTCGGTGCCCTCGCGGTACCAGTGCGCCGCCTTGCGGTCGTCGCGGCGGACCCCCTTGCCCGTCGCGTACATGACGGCGAGGCCGTTCCGGGCATCGACGTTTCCCTGTTCGGCCGCCTTGCGATACCAGCGTCGGGACACGGCCGGGTCTTTCTCGACCCCGCGGCCGTTTGCATACAGCCAGCCGACACTGTATTGGGCGATGGGGTTGCGCTTGTCCCGCGAGCGAGATGCAGTCGCGGAGCGAGGCCTTGTAGCCGTACCGGTCGGCGGTCGCCTGGTCGCACCCCGCGCGCGCCGGCGTCGAGAACATTGCCATGCCGAGGACGACGAGTATGAGTACGGTCGTACGCATGGCGCGCCTGAACGTTTTCCTGTGCCAACTTCGGCGGAGCGCGACGCCGTCGGCGCGGAACGCCTCGGCGGGGATCGCGCGCCGCGGCGCGTTTTCCGGCTTCGGGGCCAGAAGCTATAACCGGGTTGGGTCGCGAATCGGTTAACCTTTGGCCCCCGTTTTGCTGGATTACGGCGCTCAGACCCGCATAATCGGGGCGCCATCAGGAATTCGCGAGACGGTCCATCATGATCGACGGTCGCCCGACGGGCGCCGCCCTCGGGGCCGAGGTCCGCGGCCTCGACCTGGCGCGCGATCTCGACGATGCCACGGTCGACGCCGTGCGCGCCGCGTGGCACGAGCACCTCGTCGTCCTGTTCCG
>JAZFVR010000048.1:0-6087 GCA_036447835.1 Alphaproteobacteria bacterium
GCACAGGCCAGCCACGTATGCAATGCGCCACATTCTCTGCCGCCGCTCCCGCACTGACCGAATGTCGCCTCGTGGCTATTCGCGGGCGTTCGGTAGGCGCGCGCTTGACGTCTGGAATCGGCTTACGAGCCGACGTCGCGGGAGCCGGGTCGTTGGCGCCTGGGCGCGGAGCCAGACCCGGATTGCGGCCGATTCGGCCGGAGCGAAACGGATGCCGCCGATGTAGCGGCCCCGTTTCGGGGTCCGCGGCTTAGCGCAGCCTTTTCGCCTCTGCGAGCTCGGCCGGCGTGTCGATGTCGATGAGCGCGGCGTCGTCTTCGACGGCGACCTCGCACACCGCGTCCGCGTGCTCGCCGATCAGGTGGCGGGCGCCGACGTCGCCGGCGATCGCCTCGATCTCGGCGAAGTAGCGCCGCGCCCACAGCACCGGGTTGCCGCGCTTGCCGCCATGCGTCGGCACGCAGATGGTGCGGCCGTCTTCGGGCGCGAAGGCCTCGATGAGGCGGTCGATGAGGCCCGCGTCGATGCGCGGCATGTCGCCGAGGCACACCACGGCGCCGTCGATGTCGGCGGCAAGCGCCGCGAGCCCGGCGGCGAGCGAGGTCGAGAGCCCTTGCGCGTAGTCGGGGTTGTCGGCGAAGGCGACGTCGTGCCCGGAGAGCGCCGCGCGCACTTTCGCCGCCTCGTGGCCGGTGACGACGACGACGGGTTCGGCCCGCGAGTCGACCGCGGCGCGCACGACGCGCGCCACCATGGGCTCGCCGCCGATCTCGCTCAACAGCTTGTTGGCCTTGCCCATGCGCCGCGAGCGGCCGGCGGCGAGCACCAGCGCGGCGATTCGCGGCCGCGCGGCGGGCGCGGGGCGGGCTTGCGCCGGCGGCGAGGCCTTGGCGCGGGGCAGGGGGCGCTGCGGGATCTCCTTCAGCAGCCCGCCGGCGCCCATGAGCATGAGATCGCGGCCGCCGACGGGGATGCCGGCGCAGATGCGCCTGAGCACCCAGTCGACGCCGTGGATGCGCGGCGAGCGCGCCGAGCCCGGCAGGCCGAGGATCGGCACGCGGCCGGCGCGGGCGATGAGCGTGAGGTTGCCGGGATCGACCGGCATGCCGAAGTGCTCGACCGTGCCCCCCGCCGCGTCGATCGCCGCCGGAACCACGTCGCGGCGGTCGACGGTCGCCGAGGCGCCGAGCACGAGGACCAGGTCGACGCCGGCGGCGCACGCCTCGCCGATCGCCGCCGCCACCGCGTCGGCGTCGTGGTCGCAGCGGACCTCGCGCGCGAGCGTGCCGCCGAGCGCCGCGAGGCGTGCGCGCATGGTCTCGAGCGTCTTGTCGAGCACGCGCTCCTTGGTGCCGGGAAGCCGGGTCTGGATCAGCCCCGCCGACTTGGGCTCGAGCCGGGCGATGCGCAGCAGCGGTTGGGGCCCGGCGGCGATGGCGGCGCAGGCGGCGACCGTGTCCTCGGCGACGGCGAGCGGGATGATCTTGACGGTGGCCACGAGGTCGCGCGGCTCGACGAGGTCGTAGGGCGTGAGCGTCGCGATCGTGACCGCCTCGTCGACGAGGTTGCAGCGGTCGAGGCGCTCGCGCTCGAAGACGACGAGCCCGCGCGCCTCGGCGAACAGGTTGCAGCGCCCGGTGAAGGCGGTTCCGGGGGCGAGGCCCGGGCCGGCGGCGGCCTCGGCGATCCTGCGCGCCGCCGCGTCCTCGCCGATGTCGCCGGCTTCGAGGCGCGCCGCGGTCACTTCCGCGATGCCCGCCGAGCGCAACGCCGCCACGTCGTCGGCCGAGAGCACGCTGCCCTTCTTGAGCGTGCGCCCGCCCGCCTTGGTGCTGTGAACGAGGATCGTGCCTGCGGCCTCGTCGAGGGGTACGCGCCCGAACTTCACGTCAGCAAGCCCCGGCGCCGTCGCCCTGGCGGCGCACGCGGGTGATCTCGGCCATGATGGCGAGCGCGATCTCGGCCGGCGACCTGGCCCCGATCGAGAGCCCGATGGGGCCGTGGATGCGGTCGATCGCCGCCTCGTCGTGGCCGAGCTCGCGCATGCGCTGACAGCGCCTTCCGTGGGTGCGCGAGCTCCCCAGCGAGCCGATGTAGAACGCCGGCGAGCGCAGCGCCACGTCGAGCGCCGGGTCGTCTAGCTTGGGGTCGTGGGTGAGCGTCACCACCGCCGTGCGCGCGTCGGGGGCGAGCCCGGTCAACGCCTCGTCGGGCCAGTCCTGCGACACGGCGATGTCGGGGAAGCGCGCGTCGGAGGCGAAGGCGCTGCGCGGGTCGACCACCGTGACCGCGTAGCCGGCGAGCGCCGCCATGCGCACCAGCGGCTGGGCGATGTGCACCGCGCCGACGACGACGAGGCGCATGGGCGGGTTGTGAACGTGGACGAACACCGAGCCATCGGCCGTCTCGACCGTCGCGCTGCGGTCGTCGCGCAGCGCCCGCCGCGCGGCCTCCTCTAGTTCCTGCGCAAGATCGGATTTTCTCATATCGTCAGCAGGATAGAACAGTTTCTGCTCGCCCGACTTCAAGTTGGTGAGCAGCGCCACCGGGCGCTTGGTGGCGCGGTCCTCGTTGAGCCGGGCGAGGAGGTCGGCGTTCACCCGACGCGCTCCACATAGACTTCGATGGTGCCGCCGCAGGCGAGGCCCACCTCCCACGCCTGCTCGTTGGTGACGCCAAAGGAGAGCAGGCGCGGTGCGCCGTCGGCGATGACTTGGCGCGCCTCGAGCACCACCGCGCCCTCGATGCAGCCGCCCGAGACCGAGCCGCGGAAGGCGCCCCGATCGTCGACCACGAGCTGGCTGCCCACCGGCCGCGGGCTCGAGCCCCAGGTGTTGACCACGGTGGCGAGCGCCACGCCCTTGCCCTCGGCGCGCCACGCCGCGGCGAGGTCGAGCACCTCGTCGTCGGCGCGCGCGGCACTGCTCAGCTCGCCTTGCGCCATCTTTCCGTCGCCTCCTGCTTGCGGGCCCCCAGCCGCGCCAGCGCCGCGGCCAGATCGTCCAGGCTCTCGAGGTTGTGGACCGGGCGAAAGTCGTCGACGTGCGGCAGGATCGCCTTTACGCCCATCGATTTTGGCTCGAATCCCTCGTAACGCAACAGCGGGTTGAGCCAGATCAGCCGCCGGCACGACTTGTGCAGGCGCTCGATCTGGCGCTCGAGGCCGGCGGCGGCGTCGCGGTCGAGGCCGTCGGAGATGAACAGCACCAGCGCACCCTGGCCGAGAACGCGGCGCGACCAGTAGACGTTGAAGTCGCGCAGGCAATGGCCGATGCGCGTGCCGCCGTCCCAGTCCTCGACCGCCTCGCTCACCTTGTCCATGGCGACGTCGATGTCGCGGTAGCGCAGGTAGCGCGTGATGTTGGTGAGCCGCGTGCCGAAGACGAAGGTGTGCACGCGGTCGCGGTCGTTGGTGATGGCGTGCATGAAGTGGAGGAACATGCGCGAATAGCGGCTCATCGAGCCCGAGATGTCGCACAGCACCACGAGCGGCGGATGCCTGAGCCTGGGCTTGCGCAGGCGCAGGGGAATGATGTCGCCGCCCGAGCGCAGCCCGGCGCGCATCGTCGCGCGCATATCGATGCGCGGGCCCCGGGGGTCGGGCGCGAAGCGCCGCGTCGGCACGGCGACGATGGGCAGCCGCATCGCCGAGATAGCCTTCCGGGCGAGCGCGACTTCCGCGGTCGACATCTTCTCGAAGTCGACGCGGTGCAGCGCCTCGCGGTCGGACCACGTCATCGCCGCGTCGAACTCGATCTCCTCTTCGTCCGCTTCGTCGCGGCGGTCCTCGCCGCCGCCTGCGCGCGGCCTCAGCGCCTCGACGAGCCGGCGGCTCAGTTCCATAGCCTGCTCGGGGTCGCGCGCGCCTTCCGGGCGCACGTCGGGGAGCAGCAGGCTCATGATGCGCTCGAGGAACTTCGGGTTACGCCAGAAGACGTGGAACGCCTGGTCGAACAGCTCGCGCTGGTCGCGGCGGTTGACGAACACCGCGTGCAGCGCCCAGTAGAAGTCGTCGCGCCGGCCGACGCCGATGGCCTCGACGGCGCGGATCGCGTCGATCACCTTGCCGGGGCCGACGGGCAGCCCGGCGGCGCGTAGCGTGCGCGCGAAGTGCACGATGTGCTCGACCAGCCGGCCGCCCGCGATGGGGACATCGGCCATCGGCGGGATCGGCGGGGCGGCGTTCTCACCCATGACCCGGCGTCACGGCCTCGCCGCGGCCGCAATCTCCTGCTTCATCTCGTCGAGGATGCGCCGCGCCTCGCTGCCCTGCACCTTGGCGATGTCGTCCTGGTACTTGAGCACCACGCCGAGGGTGGTGTCGACCGCCTCGGGATCGAGCGCCACCTTGTCGAGCTGGGTCAGCGCGTCGACCCAGTCGATCGTCTCGGCGACGCCGGGCAGCTTGAACAGATCCGCCTCGCGCAGCGCCTGGACGAAATCGACGACCTGGCGCGACAGCGTCTCGGGCGCGGCGGGCGCCTTGACGCGCAGGATCTCGAGCTCGCGCTCGGCGCTCGGGTAGTCGATCCAGTGATAGAAGCAGCGCCGCTTGAGCGCGTCGTGGATCTCGCGCGTGCGGTTCGAGGTGATGACGATGATCGGCGGGTGCGTCGCCTTGATGGTGCCGAGCTCGGGTATGGTGATCTGGTAGTCCGAGAGCATCTCGAGCAGGAATGCCTCGAACGGTTCGTCGGTGCGGTCGATCTCGTCGATCAAGAGCACCGGCGCGCCGGCGATGTCGGGCTTGAGCGCTTTGAGCAGCGGCCGCTCGATGAGGAACTTCTCGGCGAAGATGTCTTGCGTGAGCGCGTCGCGGTCGCGGTCGCCCATGGCTTCCGCCAGGCGGATCTCGACCATCTGGCGGGCGTAGTTCCACTCGTAGACGGCCGAGGCGACATCGAGGCCCTCGTAGCACTGCAGGCGCAGCAGCCGGCGCCCGAGCCCGCCCGCCAGCACCTTGGCGATCTCGGTCTTGCCGACGCCCGCCTCGCCCTCGAGGAACAGCGGCCGTACGAGCTTGAGCGCGAGATGGATCGTCGTCGCCAGGCTGCGGTCGGCGATGTAGTTCTCGCGCTTGAGAAGCTCGAGGGTGGCGTCGATGCCGTCGGGGATGTCCATGAACGCCTACGCACCCGAAGATTACAGGATCACGGAAGTTTACCCGAGACCGCGGGCGAGAAAAAGGGCGGCGCGGGCCTCGCGCCGCCCTGGTTGGAACGCCTCGCTGCGGCCTCAGCTCGCCGAATCGACGGCGCGTCTCGCCATGACGACGACGAGATGGGCGCGGTACTCGGCCGAGGCGTGGAGGTCCGAGTTCAACCCTTCCGCCGAGACCGAGGCGCCGTCGAGCGCGGTCGCCGAGAAGTCGGCGCCGAGCGCGCGCTCGAGCTCGCTCGCGCGGAACACGCAAGCTCCGGCGCCGGTCACCGCGACCCGCGCGCCGCTTCCCGTCTTCACCGCCATGACGCCGACGACGGCGTAGCGCGACGCCGGGTTGGGGAACTTGGCGTAGCCGGCGCTCTCGGGCAGCGGGAAGCTCACCTTGGTGATGATCTCGCCGTCCTTGAGCGCGGTCTCGAACAGGCCGGTGAAGAAGTTGTCGGCGGCGATCTCGCGCTCGTTGGTGTGCACGGTGGCCCCGAGGCCGAGCACCGCGGCCGGGTAGTCGGCCGCCGGGTCGTTGTTGGCGATCGAGCCGCCGATGGTGCCGCGGTTGCGCACCTGGGCGTCGCCGATGCTCGCAGCGAGCTGGGCCAGCGCCGGAATCGCCTTGCGCACGTCGGCCGAGCCGGCGACGTCGGCGTGGCTCGTCGTCGCCCCGATCTCGATGCGGCCGCCGAGCGTCTTGATGCCGTCGAGCTCGCCGATGCCACCGAGGTCGATGAGGTCGGTGGGATGCGCGAGGCGCTGCTTGAGCGTCGGTATCAACGTCTGACCGCCGGCGAGCAATTGGCCGTCCCCGGCACCCTTGAGCGCCGAAGCGGCGTCGGCGAGCGACGACGGCCGGTGGTATGCGAAGTTATACATGTTTCGATCCTCCCAGCTCGATTGTCTTCACTCGGCGGCCTGGCCCTGCTGCATCGC
>JAZFVR010000049.1:0-7446 GCA_036447835.1 Alphaproteobacteria bacterium
CTCGGCGCGCTCGTCGCCGGCGTGCTGATCGGCCTCGTCGAGGCGCTCGGCGGCCTGCTCATCGCGCCGGCGTTCAAATACGCGATCATCTTCGCCATGTATCTGGCGATCGTCGTGGTCAGGCCGCAGGGCCTGTTCGGGCGCTACTGATGGCCGCCGGCGCACCCGGGTCCGTGTCCGATCCGGCGCTCGTGGCGGCGCTCGCCGAGCCGGCGCGCAAAGCCCCGACCCGGGCGCGTCTGCTCGCCGGCGCGCTCGTGGCGGCGTTCGTGCTCGGCTATCCGCTGGTCTTCAACCAGCCGTACCAGCAGCACGTGATGATCATCATCTTCATCTATGCGCTGATGGCGCAGGGGTGGAACGTGCTGGCGGGATATTGCGGGCAGATATCGCTCGGCCACGCCGTCTTCTTCGGCATCGGCGCCTACGCCTCGGCCTTCCTGTTCTCGACGTTTCAGGTGACGCCGTGGCTCGGCATGGTCGCGGGCGTCGCCATCGCGGTGGCGGTGGCGGTGGCGATCGGCGTGCCGACGCTGCGCCTGCGCGGGCATTACTTCGCCATCGCCACGCTGGTCATCGGCGAGATCGGCCAGACGATCTTCCTCAACTGGGAATACGTCGGCGGCGCCACCGGCATCTGGATCCCCATCGTGCGCGACCAACCCTGGCTCGCCTTCCAGTTCCACGACAGCAAGCTTCCCACCTATTACATCGCGCTCGGCTTCCTCGCCGCCGCGTGCCTGGTGGTGGCGTGGCTCGAGCGCTCGAAGCCGGGGCTCTACTTCCGCGCCATCCGCGAGGAGGCGGATGCCGCGCGTAGCCTCGGCGTCGACGTCGCCCGCTACAAGCTGCTGGCGTTCATGCTCTCGGCCGCCTTCACCGCGATCGCCGGCACGCTCTATACCCAGTACATCCTGGTCATCGACCCGGAGACCGTGTTCCCCCTCACCCTCTCGATCCTGGTCGTGCTGATGACCATGCTCGGCGGCGTCGGCACGCTGTGGGGGCCGATCATCGGCGCCGCGGTGCTGCTGCCGATCTCCGAGATGACGCGCGTCTACTTCGGCGGCACCGGCGGCGCGGTGGACCTGATGATCTACGGCGCCCTGATCGTCGCCATCTCGATCTTCTACCCCAAGGGGCTGATCGGGCTGATCCGCAAGGCCTTCCCGGAGCGCTCCGATGCTTGACGTCGAGGGCCTGTCGAAGAGCTTCGGCGGCCTGGCCGCCAACGACGACATCTCGTTCTCCGTCGCCGAGGGCGAGATACTCGGGCTGATCGGGCCCAACGGCGCCGGCAAGTCGACGCTGTTCGAGCTGATCACCGGCTTCTACGCCCCCGACCGCGGCGAGGTCCGCTTCGACGGGCGCTCGCTGGTCGGCCTGCGCCCCGACCGCATCAGCCGCATGGGCGTCGGGCGCACCTTCCAGAAGCTCAGGCCGTTCCAGCAGATGAGCGTCGAGGAGAACGTCATGGTCGGCGTCGTGCAGCACACCGCCGACCTCGCCGAGGCGCGCGCCGAGGCGCTCACCGCGCTCCATTTCGTCGGGCTCCTGGAGAAGCGCGCGGCCCACGCCAACCAGCTCAGCACCGGCCAGCGCAAGCGCCTCGAGCTGGCGCGCGCCATGGCCACGCGCCCGCGGCTCTTGCTGCTCGACGAGGTCACCGGCGGCGTCGACCAGGGCAGCATCCCGGGTCTCATCGCGCTGATCGAGCGGCTGCGCGGAGAGGGGGTCACGCTGATCGTCATCGAGCACAACATGCAGGTGCTGATGTCGCTCGCCGACCGCATCGTCGCGCTGCACCTGGGGCGCAAGATCGCCGAGGGCACCCCGAAAGCGATCCAGCAAGACCGGCGGGTGATCGAATCGTACCTCGGGGCGGTCTATGCTTGAGATCAGCGACCTCGAGGTAGCCTACGGCGACTTCCAGGTCATCTGGGACGTCAATTTGCACGTCGATGCCGGCGAGGTGGTGAGCGTCCTCGGGCCCAACGGCGCCGGCAAGAGCACCGTGCTCAACACCATTTCGGGGCTGCTCAAACCCAAGGCCGGCGGCATCGTCTTCAAGGGCGAGCGCATCGACCGCCTGGCGCCGCACGAGATCGTCCGGCGCCGCCTCTCGCACATCCTCGAGCGCCGCCGCGTCTTCCCTCATCTCACGGTGGGCCAGAACCTGTGGCTCGGCGGCTACAACCCGAGCGCCCGCGGGATGCGCGACGAGACCTTGCGCTTCGTCTACGGCCTGTTCCCGCGCCTCGAGGAGCGCCGGGACCAGGCCGCCTACTCGCTCAGCGGCGGCGAGCAGCAGATGCTCGCCTTGGGGCGCGGCCTCATGGCGCGGCCCGAGTTGCTGATGGTCGACGAGCCGCTCCTCGGTCTCGCGCCGGCGGTGGCCGAGCACATGATCGCGGTGCTCAAGGAGATCGCCGCCACCGGCGTCGCCATCCTGTTCATCGAGCAGAACGTGCAGACGGCGCTCGGCATCGCCGATCGCGGCTACATCCTCGAAAGCGGCCGCGTGGTGCTCGACGGCACGGCGGGCGAGCTGCTCGCCAGCGCCGCCGTCAAGCGCATCTTCCTCGGCGGGTGAGCCTTCAACGTAAAAGCCCCGCGCGCGTTCCGATGAGCGGCACGGGGCCTAAGCATTTTTTTTCACAAACGAGGAAATCGTTTCCGGTTCCGTCGTACGACTTATCCTCCCTTGGGGCCCGCTTAACCCCTCGCGGCCCCCGCCGCGTTAACATGGATCAGGATTCGCGCCCGCCCCCCGAACCCGTCGAAAACCCGTAATGCCCGGCCGCGTGCTCGCGGGTGATGCGGCCGTCGTCGATGTCGCGGGCGATCTTGTCGTGGGGCCGGCGTTTCGGGTCGCCGAAGCTGCCAATTTCGACCCCGTCTCGTCCGCGCGTCCCCGCCTGTCTACCTTCATTTTGGTCCAAGGTTAGGGCAAAGTGCCGGCCGCCGCCAAGCAAAGAGCGAGCGCGATCGGCGATTGACGCCCGCACCCGATTCCCGGACCATCGGGGGAGCGGCGGCAGCGAGACGCCGAGGGAGGCCAAGAGATGAACAACGGGGTGATCGTCACCTGTGCGGTGACCGGGGCGGGAGACACCGTCGGCAAGCACCCGGCGATCCCGGTGACGCCCGCCGAGATCGCCAACGCGGCGATCGAGGCGGCCAAGGCGGGAGCGGCCATCGCCCACTGCCACGTGCGGGACCCCGAGACCGGCGCCGCGGCGCGCGACCCGGCGCTGTTTCGCGAGGTCGTCGAGCGCATCCGCGGGTCCGACACCGACGTCATCATCAACCTCACCGCCGGCATGGGCGGCGACTGGGTGCCGGGCGACGACGACCCGCGGGTGGGCGGGCCGGGCAGCGACATGGCGGGACCGATCGAGCGCCTCGCCCACGTCGAGGAGCTGTTGCCCGACATCTGCAGCCTCGACTGCGGCTCGATCAACTTCGGCGACGCGCTCTACATCAGCACGCCGGCGTATCTCCGGGTGATGGCCGAGCGCATCAGGGACTGCGGCGTCAAGCCCGAGCTCGAGGTCTTCGACACCGGCCATCTGCGCTTCGCCAACCAGCTCGTCGCCGAGGGTCTCGTCGAGGAGCCGCCGCTCTACCAGATCTGCCTCGGCATTCCGTGGGGCGCGCCCGCCGACACCGCGACCATGAAGGCGATGTGCGACATGCTGCCTGCAAACGCCCACTGGGCGGCGTTCGGCATCTCGCGCTGGGAGATGCCGATGGTGGCGCAGGCGGTGCTCTTGGGCGGGCACGTGCGCGTCGGGCTCGAG
Organism: Alphaproteobacteria bacterium; assembly: GCA_036447835.1. Lineage (GTDB taxonomy): Bacteria > Pseudomonadota > Alphaproteobacteria > JAAXGF01 > JAAXGF01 > JAZFVR01. The sequence continues at coordinate 3,804 of JAZFVR010000049.1, forward strand.
GACAACCTCTACCTCGAGCGCGGCGTCTTCGCCTCGAACGGCGAGCTCGTCGAGAAGGCGATCCGCATCGTCGAGATGCTCGGCGCCGGCGTGCTCAACCCGGACGAGGCGCGCGACAAGCTCGGCTTGCGCAAGCGCAATTAGCCGCGCTTTCTTTACGCGCGGTGGAGGGAACCCGAATGAACACCGAAGTCATCGTCACCTGCGCCGTCACCGGCGGCGGCGACACCGTCGGCAAGCACCCGGCGATCCCGGTGACGCCCGCCGAGATCGCCGCCGCGGTCGTCGAGGCGGCGAAGGCGGGCGCCGCGATCGCCCACATCCACGTGCGCGATCCCGAGACCGGCAAGACCTGCCGCGAGCCGGCGCTGTTTCGCGAGGTCGTCGAGCGCGTGCGCAATTCCGACACCGACGTCATCATCAATCTCACCGGCGGCGGCGGCGCCCGCTGGCTGCCGGGCGACGACGACCCGGCGGTCGGCCACCCCGATTCGACGCTGGCGCCGCCCGAGGACCGGGTCGTCCACATCGAGGAGCTCAAGCCCGAGATCTGCAGCCTCGACTGCGGCACCATGAACTTCGGCGAGCAGGTGTTCATGAACACGCCGCCGCATCTCCGCGTCATGGCGCAGAAGATCAAGGACTGCGGCGTCAAGCCCGAGCTCGAGGTGTTCGACAGCGGCCACCTGCGCCTCGCCAACCAGCTCATCGCCGAGGGCCTCGTCGACGAGCCGCCGCTCTACCAGGTCTGCCTCGGCATCCCCTGGGGCGCGCCGGCCGACACCGCGAGCATGAAGATGATGCGCGACATGCTGCCGGCGAACGCCCACTGGGCGGCGTTCGGCATCTCGCGCTGGGAGATGCCGATGGTGGCGCAGGCGGTGCTGCTCGGCGGCAACGTGCGCGTCGGGCTCGAGGACAACCTCTATCTCGAGCGCGGCGTCTTCGCGTCGAACGGCGCGCTCGTCGAGAAGGCGATTCGCATCGTCGAGCATCTCGGCGCCTGCACGCTCACCCCGGCCGAGGCGCGCGACAAGCTCGGCTTGCGCAAGCGCAACTGAACGTCATGGGGCGGAAATATTTCGAATTATATTTCTACCACCAAGACACCAAAGAAAAATGCGCATTGATTTTCTGACGGGGGATAGCGGAACGCCGTTTGCGGGTCTGCGGTGTCCGCGGGCGTCCGATTGGAGGGGGGCGGCGTGACATGAACCTCGAGGTCTACGCCGCCTTCGTCGTCGCCTCGGTGGTGCTCATCGTCATCCCCGGCCCCAACGTCTCGCTGATCGTCGCCAACAGCGTCGCCCACGGCGCGCGGCGCGCGCTGATGACCGTGGCGGGCACGAGCTCGGCGCAGCTCATCCAGATGGCCGTCGTCGCGGTCGGCATGACGTCGCTGCTGCATCTCGTCGCGGCGTGGTTCGAGTGGCTGCGCTGGGCCGGCGTCGCCTACCTGGTGTGGCTGGGGATTCAGCGCTGGCGCGCCGAGGCGGCCGCGGGCGAGGGCGAGACCGCGCAGGCGGTGTCGGCGAGGCTCCTGTATTGGCAGGGGTTTCTCGTCGCCCTCGCGAACCCCAAGACGCTGTTCTTCTTCGCCGCCTTCTTCCCCCAGTTCATCGACCCGCAAGGGCCGCCTGCGCCGCAACTCTTATTGCTGAGCGCGACGTTTCTCACGCTCGCGACGGTGCTCGACGGCACCTACGCGATCCTCGGCGGGCGCGTCCGCGGCCTGCTCGGCGACGCCCGTCGCGCCCGCCTGCGCAATCGCCTGGCCGGAACCTTCCTTATCGGTGCCGGGTTGGGACTGGCGCTCGTGCGGCGGGCCTGAACGCGGCGGCGTACCCTCGAAGCACGCGGATAAACCGCCACAGCCATTCCCTCGGCGCCAGCGGCGCGTTATATGAGAGCGCAAGGGGTGTGAGACAAGGGAGGCGACCGAGGCGATGAAGGTTCTCGCCGTTCACCCGGGCGCGCTCATGTACACGAAAATCTTCCTGCGGCTCGAGCCGCTGGGACTCGAGCTCGTCGCCCAGGCGGCGCGCGAGGCGGGCCACGACGTGCGCCTCATCGACCTGCAGGTCGAGACCCACAAGGCCTACTTCCGCATCGTCGACGACTGGCGGCCCGACGTCGTCGCCTTCTCGTGCAACTATCTCGCCAACGTCCCCGAGATCGTCGATCTCGCCAGGCTGACGCGGGAGGCGCTGCCCGACTGCTTCATCTTCGTCGGCGGCCACAGCGCGTCGTTCACCGCGCGCGAGATCATCGCGCACGGCGCCGGCGCCATCGATTGCGTGCTCAAGGGCGAGGGCGAGGCCGCGGTGGCGACGCTTCTTCTCGCCGTCGAGCACGACCGCGGCGCCATCGACGACGTTCCCGGCGCGGTGACCGCGGAGGGCGAGGGGCCGGCGCCGCGCTTCGTCGAAAACCTCGACGACCTCCGGCCGGCGCGCGATCTGGTGCGCCACCGCCGCAAGTACTTCATCGGCGTTCTCGACCCCTGCGCCTCGATCGAGTTCACGCGCGGCTGCCCGTGGGACTGCTCGTTCTGCAGCGCGTGGACGTTCTACGGCCGCGGCTACCGCGCGCTGAGCCCCGAGCGCATCGTCGACGATCTGGCGCGCATCAAGGAGCCCGGCGTGTTCATCGTCGACGACGTGGCCTTCATCCAGTCGAAGCACGGCTTCGCCATCGGCGAGGCGATCGCGCGCAAGGGCATCAAAAAGCGCTACTACCTCGAGACGCGCGGCGACGTGCTGCTGCGCAACAAGGAGGTGTTCCGCTTGTGGCGCGACCTCGGCGTCGAGTACATGTTCCTCGGCCTCGAGGCGATCGACGACGAAGGGCTCCGCAAGTACCGCAAGCGGGTGACCGTGAGCGAGAACTTCGAGGCGCTCGAGTTCGCCCGCTCGCTCGGCATCACCGTCGCGGTCAACCTGATCGCCGATCCCGACTGGGACCGCGAGCGCTTCCGCATCGTGCGCGAGTGGTGCCTCGACATCCCCGAGATCGTCAACATCAGCGTCAACACGCCGTACCCCGGCACCGAGACCTGGCACACCGAATCGCGCCGGCTCACGACGCGCGATTACCGGCTCTTCGACATCCAGCACGCGGTGCTCCCCACCCGGTTGCCGCTCGACGCGTTCTACGCCGAGCTCGTCGAGACCCAGCGGGTCTTGAACCGCAAGCACCTCGGCTGGTCGGCGCTTCGCGGTGCGGCGACGACCGCCGCCGGCCACCTGCTGCGCGGGCAGACCAACTTCGTCAAGATGCTGTGGAAGTTCGACAGCGTCTACGACCCCCGGCTGCAGCTCGCCGACCACCGCCGGCCCGTCAAATACGAGATGTCGCCGCCGCCGCCCTCGCAGGAGACGGTCGATCCCAAGGCGCTCTACGTCCACGCACCGCGCGGGCGCCGCGGCCGCGCCACCGACGACGCCACCGAACGCTTCGTCGACGAAACGCGCACCGGCGCCACCGTCTAGGTCATGGGCTCATCAACGGGCCTCGCGACTGGCGATGTCCGCTCACAGGCGCAAACCGGTCAACCGTAACGAACGCGGCGAACGAGCAGCTACGACCCTAAGCGGAACCTCACTCGGCCTGCACAATCGAAGAGCGGCCAAATGAAAGATGA